>JALYQN010000302.1 GCA_030855835.1 Actinomycetota bacterium
TAGTCGGCGGCGGCGTGCCGTGGTGGCGACCTGCGAGTCCAGCACCGAGTCGGCCACCTGCTGCAGCGACGCGCGCAGCGGCTCCGGCATCTCCTCGCGGAGCAACGTGTCAGCCGCGCCCTTGTACTCGTGCCGCTGGCCGATCTGCGGCTCGACGCCGAGCCGGTCGAGCAGCCGCCGCACGAAAACTCCGCGCAGCGCCACCCCGGTCAATCCCAGTCGTCCGCTGGGCTGCATCCAGATGGTGTCGAACGCGACCGCCAGCCGGTACGCGGTGGTGCCGTCGCCGAGCTCGCCGAAGGTCTCCGCGTAGGCCACCGTCGAGCGCCCGGAGGCGCCCAGACCCTCAACCGCGGCAGCCAGCTCGTCGGCCTGCGACGGTGCCAGCGACCCCGCCCCGAGGTGTGCCACCAGGCCGACCACCCGCCGGTCGTCGGCTGCTCTGTGCAGCCGGTCGACAACTCCCCGCAGGGTCGGCACGCCTCGGCTGCGCAGTGCGGTGACCGGGTCGCCCGGTGCGGCCTCCTGCAGGCCGCGCGACAGGTCGAGCTCCAGGAGCACCGGGGCGCGAGACTCGCGGCGGCCTACGCTGGCACCGACCCGGGCGAGGGCACACATGCCGCCACGTTAGCCAGCGACCGGGATTCGTGCTCGCAGGAGATACCTGGAACGATATGCGGCTGAGGCGCGTTCGTCGACGCCTTTCCCGCCAGCCGAAGGGTCCGGACCTTGCAAATCTCGGCCACAGTGTGGTGGATCACGATCGGTGCCACCGCCGCCGTGCTGCTGTTCGACCTGCTGATCGTGGGCCGCCGGCCACACCGCCCGAGCATGACCGAGTGCACCATCTACATCTCGGTGTACACCGCGCTCGCGATCGGCTTCGGCCTGGTGATCTGGGCGGTGTACGGCGGATCGTACGCGGGCGAGTTCTTCGCCGGCTGGCTGACCGAGTACTCGTTGTCGGTCGACAACTTGTTCGTGTTCATCATCATCATGAGCGCACTGGCGGTGCCGCAGAAGTACCAGCAGGAAGCCCTGATGGTGGGCATCATCCTCGCGCTGGTGTTCCGCGCGGTGTTCATCGCCGTCGGCGCCGTCGCCATCAACCAGTTCGCCTGGATCTTCTACGTGTTCGGCGCCTTCCTCATCTACACCGCCGTACACCTGGCGATGCACAACAACGACAGCGACGAATACCACGAGAACCGCGTGGTGACACTGATCAAGCGGCGGGTGCCGTCGACCGACGAGTATCACGGGCTCAAGCTGCTGGTCCGCGAGGACGGCCGGCGGGTGATGACGCCGATGCTTGTCGTCATCTTGGCGCTCGGGTCGACCGACGTGCTGTTCGCGCTGGACTCCATCCCCGCCATCTACGGGCTCACGCAGGAGCCCTACCTGGTGTTGACCGCCAACATCTTCGCCCTGATGGGCCTGCGCCAGCTCTACTTCCTGCTCGGCGGGCTGCTCGACCGGCTGATCTACCTGTCGTACGGGCTGGCGGCGATCCTCGCGTTCATCGGCGTCAAGCTGGTGCTGCACGCGTTGCACGAGAACGAGCTGCCGTTCCTCAATGGGGGCGAGCACGTGCCGGTGCCGGAGATCCCGACCTGGCTGTCCCTGGTCGTCATCGTGGCGTCGCTGACCGTCACCGCCGTCGCCAGCATCGTGGCGGTCAAGCGCGACCCGTCGAAGGCGGACCAGAGCAGCGGCCTCGGTCCCGGTGCCGCGCCCGAGGGTGACTCCGGGGAGCCGGCCGGCGTGGACCAGCGACCCCCGGGCGGCTGAGCGGTCAATCCCCGGCCAGCGTCAGCCGGTGCTCCCACACGACGGCCGCCGCTTGCGCGACCACCCAGTGCGCGGCCTGCTCGTCCAGGGTGGTCGTGGTGAAGACGCCAAGCACGAACGGTGTCTCGGCGACCGGCCGCACCACGCCGACGTCGTGACAGCAGACGTCGATCCAGCCCGGCTTGTGCGCCACGTACGTTCCGGGCGGGAAACCGGCGGGAAGGGCAGCGCGCCACCGCCCGTGCGCCAGCACCCGTTCCAGTCGGTCCGCCCCGCCAGGGGA
>JALYQN010000311.1 GCA_030855835.1 Actinomycetota bacterium
AGGCCAAGGAGAAGGTCCGCGTCCGGGAGGAGTACCAGACGCTGGCGACCATCACCTTGCAGAACTACTTCCGGCTGTACGAGAAACTCGCCGGGATGACCGGCACGGCCATGACCGAGGCCAGCGAGTTCGACAAGACCTACAGCCTCGGCGTGGTGCCGATCCCCACCAACGAGCCGGTGGCGCGGACCGACGAGCCGGACCTCGTCTACCGCACCGAGGACGCCAAGTTCAACGCGGTGGTCGACGACATCGCCGTGCGGCACGAGCAGGGACAGCCGATCCTGGTCGGCACCACCAGCGTGGAGAAGTCCGAGCGGCTGGCACGGCTGTTGACCCGGCGCGGCGTCCCGCACGAGGTGCTGAACGCCAAGCAGCACGAACGGGAGGCCGCGATCGTCGCGCTGGCCGGGCACCGGGGCGCGGTCACCGTCGCCACCAACATGGCCGGTCGCGGCACCGACATCATGCTGGGTGGCAACGTCGAGTTCCTCGCCGACCGCTCGCTGCGAGAGCGTGGTCTCGACCCCACCGACACCCCTGAGGCGTACGAGGCGGCCTGGGCCGAGGCGGTCGAGCAGACCAAGGCGCAGGTCAGTGACGAGCACGACGAGGTGACGGCCGCCGGCGGTCTCGCCGTGATCGGCACCGAGCGGCACGAGTCCCGCCGTATCGACAACCAGCTGCGCGGCCGGTCCGGACGTCAGGGTGACCCGGGAGACTCGCGGTTCTACCTGTCGCTCGAGGACGACCTGATGCGGCTGTTCAAGTCCGACTGGGTCGACTGGGTGCTGCAGACCCTCAAGGTGCCCGACGATGTCCCGATCGAGAACAAGCGGGTCACCGGGGCGATCGCCTCGGCCCAGTCCCAGGTGGAGTCACAGAACTTCGAGTCTCGCAAGAACATCCTCAAGTACGACGACGTCATGAACCGGCAGCGGAGAGTCGTCTACAGCGAGCGGCGCAGGGTGCTCGAGGGTGAGGACTTGCACGAGCTGGCCCGCACCATGATCGACGAGGTGGTCGAGGCCTATGTCGCGGGGGCGACCGACGGATTCCCGGAGGAGTGGGATCTCGACGCGCTGTGGATCGCGCTGAAGACGCTGTACCCGATCTCCTTCACGCTGGCCGACTTCGAGGACGAGCACGGCGGTCGGGCCGCGCTCAGCCCCGAGCTGCTGACCGAGCGCCTGCAGACCGACGCGCAGGCGGCGTACGACCAGCGCGAGGCCGAACTGAGCCCCGACGTGATGCGTGAGCTCGAGCGCCGGGTGATGCTCAGCGTCCTCGACCGCAAGTGGCGTGAGCACCTGTACGAGATGGACTACCTGCGGGAGGGCATCGGCCTGCGCGCCTACTCGCAGCGCGACCCGCTGGTCGAGTACCAGCGGGAGGGGTTCGACCTGTTCGGCGCCATGATGGACGGCATCAAGGAGGAGTCGGTCGGCTTCCTGTTCAACCTCGAGGTTCAGGTCGACGCGGCGGACGGGATGGACGGAGAGACCGCTGCGGACGACGTCCCGGTGGCCGCCGAGGAGCCGGAGGCAGACCAGCGGCCGCTGCTGGACTCGTCGCCGGCACCGGCCTCCCGCGACGAGAGCCCGGACGGTCACCCGCACATCGTGGCCAAGGGTCTAGGCGGGGCACGGGCGCCCCAGCGGTTGAGCTACTCCGCGCCGAGCGTCGACGGTGACGCCACCGAGGGGGGCGGAGCCGAGGCGCCCGGCGCCGAGTACCCCGATGCGCGTCCCGACGACCAGTACGCGAACGTGCCGCGCAACGCCCCGTGCCCGTGCGGATCGGGACGAAAGTTCAAGCGCTGCCACGGCGACCCCGCCACCCGTGCCGCCGCCGTGGGCTGACGGCTGGGCTGCCGGCTGGGCTGCCGGCTGGGCTCGGCTCACCCCAGCTGCAGTGCGGCGCAGACCCACAGGCCCAGGCGCCACTCGAGGCGTAGCGCGAGTGCCCGGCTGCGGCCCCCGCGCCGCACGTGCCCGGACACCTCGGCTACCGCGTCGACCGGGTGCGAGACGTGCACGCTCACCAGCCGGGGTCGCTCGGTCCTCGCCCGCACCTGCGCTCCCGCGGTCCGCGCAGCGGTGGCGACGCGCGCGGCGATGCAGTCGTAGACCTCCGCCGTGGTCCACCGTTCCAGCTGGCTGACCGGACGATCACCGTCGACCACCTCTACCAGCACCAGGGTGAACCGCGCGGCGCGGGCCCGCATGGCCTGCTCGGCATCCGCGCCCACTCCGCAGTCGAAGGGGGGTCTGTCCGCGACCGCGACCAGGTGTGGCGGGGGATCCGGAAGCACGGGCTCGTCCAGGTCAAGGGCCAGCGTCCCCTGCAGGGCCGGGACCATGGCTGTGGTCGGCCAGCTGATCGTGTGGCCCGGCAGCGGCGGCAGCCGTCGCAGGCCCGTCATTGCAGTGGGCTCGGTCCCTGCCTGCGTGCGTGCGGTCATCGGTCGGTCCTCCGGTCGGTCGGCGTCGGCGTGGTGCGATCGGGTGGTGTCGGTGGAATCCGCAGCCGCTGTCCCGACACCAGCAGGTCGGGGTCGGGGCCGACCACCTGGCTGTTCGCCGCGTACCAGCGACGCCAGAGCCGGTCGACGGTCGCCGGCGGCGCGGTCGGGCCGAGGTGGCGTTCCGCGAGCGACCACAGCGAGTCGCCCCGTTCCACCAGCACCCCGGTTGCCTCGTGAGGGGGCTCGCGCACCGCAGCGCTGCCCTCAGCGACCACCGTGGGCAGCACCGGCAGCGCGAGGCCATCGATCGGCAACGCCGCAGCCGGTCCGCACCCCGGTGCAGTCGGCGGCGCAGGGGTGGTCGGGCCGGCCGATGCCGGGGCGGTGGTCGTGGCGAGTGCGCCGATCCCTAACGCGAGCGCGGCGGCACGCACCCAGCGTGAGCCGTGCCTCGGCGCCGGTCGAGCGACACTTGCCCTGCGCGCCAACCGGATCGCCCGCAACACGGCCACGCACCACCAGGTCCACGCCGTCAATGCCGCGACCAGCACCCCGGTGGTCAGCGCCGCGCCGACCCGCT
>JALYQN010000337.1 GCA_030855835.1 Actinomycetota bacterium
TCCGGGTTCTTGGTTCCGCCGGTCGAGGGCAGGGCGGTCAAGGCCGCCACCTGGTCGAGCCGCAAGTGGGGGTGGGTGGGCGAGCAGGCAGGTCCCGACACTGTCCTGGCCCGGGTGTCGTTCGGCCGGCACGGGGAGAGTGAGGTGCTGTTGCGCGAGGACGCCCAGCTGGTGCGACTCGCGGTTGCCGAGCTCGGCGACGCCATCGGCCTGCGTGGTCACCCGCTCGATGCCCGGGTGACCCGGTGGGGCGGCTCGCTGCCGCAGTACGCCGTCGGGCACCTGGACCGGATCGCGCGGATCCGGCGCGCGGTCGCCGACAGCCCGCACCTGGACGTGTGTGGCGCGACGTACGACGGGATCGGCATCGCCGCCTGCGTGGCGGACGGTCAGCGGGCCGCCGACCGCATCGTCACCGGCCTGCCAACGGCTTCGGGCGGGCAGCCACAATGAGGCGATGAGCAGCCGCGCGGACGGACCCTCGGCACGAGAGATCAACCAGACGGTCCGCTACACGATGTGGTCGGTGTTCGCCCTGCGCGAGCCGATCGGTGGCACCGACCGGGCCGGGCTGAGCGACGAGGTGCAGCAGTTGTTCGACGTGCTCGGCGGGACCGGTGTCGAGGTGCGCGGCAGCTACGACCTGTCCGGTGTGCGGGCCGACGCCGACCTGATGGTCTGGTGGCACGCCGAGCGACCGGCCGCCCTGCAGGATGCCTACAACCAGCTGCGCCGCACCGCCCTGGGCGGGCGGCTCGCCCCGGTCTGGTCCCAGCTGGCGCTGCACCGGCCGGCAGAGTTCAACAAGGGCCACGTGCCGGCGTTCATGGCCGGCGAGCCGGCTCGTGAGTGGGTGTGCGTCTACCCGTTCGTGCGGTCGTACGAGTGGTACCTGCTGCCCGATGAGGAACGGCGCGACATGCTCGTCGAGCACGGCATGCTGGCGCGCGGCTTCCCGGATGTGCGGGCCAACACCGTGTCGTCGTTCGCGCTCGGCGACTACGAGTGGATCCTGGCGTTCGAGGCAGACGAGCTCGACCGCATCGTCGACCTGATGCGTGAGCTGCGCGCGAGCCGGGCCCGCCGGCACGTCCGCGAGGAGGTCCCGTTCTACACCGGCCGGCGCCGCGGGCTGGCCGACCTGGTCGCCGACCTGCCCTGACCCTCATGCGTCATGACGACTGATGCCTTCGACCCTCTTGCGCCCTGACACAGCAGGCAGGGTGGGTCAGCCCGCGTCCGGTTCCAGGGTGAGCGAGACCGAGTTGATGCAGTAGCGCTGGTCGGTCGGCGTGGGGTAGCCCTCGCCCTCGAAGACGTGCCCGAGGTGCGAGTCGCAGGTCGTGCAGCGGACCTCGGTGCGCACGCCGCCGAACGACTTGTCCTCGGTGTAGGTGACGGAGTCGCCGGCTAGCGGGGCGAAGAAGGACGGCCAGCCGCAGTGCGAGTCGAACTTCTGCTCCGACCGGAACAGCTCGGCTCCGCAGGCGCGGCAGTGATAGACGCCGACAGTCTTGGTGTCGACGTACTCGCCGGTGAAGGATCGCTCGGTGCCGGCCTTGCGCAGCACGGCGTACTCCTCACGGCTGAGCGACTGCTTCCACTCGGCCTCGGACCTCTGCACCTTGTGCCGACCGGTCTGCTCGTGCTGTGGGCTCGATGTCATGCGCTCGAGCCTACGTCGCCCGCAGCGAGCGGGGTGCAGCTCGTGCCGGACGTCCTGCGACGGAGGGCCAACTGCCGCCGAGTCGGAGATGTCCGGTGCGGTCGCGGGGCCCGGTGCATGGCCGCGGCTGCGGCGCGCGCTCTACATTTGCGCTGTGGACCCCAAGCCCCCGGACCGCATGGTCGACGGTCGGTACCGGTTGCTCGACCGGATCGGTCGCGGGGAGCTGGGAGAGGTCTGGACGGCCGAGGACGAGTTGCTCGGCCGGGCGGTGGCGATCAAGGAGGTCACCCCGCCCGCGCACCTCGGCGAGGACGAACGTCGTCGGGTCCAGCAGCGCATCCTGCGGGGGGCGCACACCGCGGCCCGACTCGACACCGCCTTCGCGGCCACCGTTTACGACGTCGTCGCCGAGGGGTCCACCTCGTGGATCGTGATGGAGTGGTTCGAGGCGCCGAGCCTGGACGAGGTGCTGCGCGAGTCCGGCCCGCTGAGTGTCGCGCAGACAGCCGCGATCGGGATGGCGCTGTTCGACGCGCTGCGGGTGGCCCACGCGGCTGAGGTGCTGCACCGAGACGTGAAGCCGACCAACGTCATGCTCACCTACCGCGGAGCCGTTCTCACCGACTTCGACATCGCCGCACAGGTCGGGGACCCGGTGCCAGCCCCTTCCGGAAGGCCCCTGGGGGCGCGGACTGCGCCGTACGCCGCCCCGGAGTGGGTGCGCGGACAGCCGGCGGGGCCGGCAGCCGACGTGTGGTCTGTCGGCGCAACGCTGTACGCCGCGGTGGAGGGTCGCAGCCCGTTCGAACGCGGCGGCCAGCTCGCCACGATGCATGCCGTGCTCCAGGACGACCCGCCCGCGCCGCGCCGCGCCGGTCCGCTCGCGCCGCTGTTGCTGAGGCTGCTGAGCAAGGATCCGGCGGCGCGGCCCAGCGC
>JALYQN010000394.1 GCA_030855835.1 Actinomycetota bacterium
TGAAGAGTCCGGACGCGCCATCATCGGCGGGGTCAGCGACCTCGCCCACACCCTCGGGCTCAGCGTCACCGCGGAAGGCATCGAGACAGCCGAGCAACACGAGGCGATCGCCACCATCGGCTGCGAGAACGCGCAGGGGTACCTCTTCGGCCACCCCATGCCGCACGACGAACTGCTGACCCACCTCGCCCGGTCCGCGGCGTCCTTGTCATGGACTGGCGACGCGTCCGACCGGAGGGTTAGTAGCTCATAGTCCATTGCGTCGTGCTTGGAATTGATCGTTCACAGATGCACCACCAGGTGTACCCGGCACAGCACACATGTGATCAAACCGGAGTCACCTGACCGCAGGACAGACGCAGGCGAATCGGCCGGTCGAGGCGGAGGTTACACGGAGGAGGCGAGATGAACGTCCTCGTGGTCGACGGCGCGAACGTCGTGGGCAGCCGACCCGACGGCTGGTGGCGCGACCGACCCGGCGCTGCGCGCAGGTTGGCCGAAGAACTCGATGCCGCGCAGTTGCCGTACGACGCAATAGTCCTCGTTCTCGAGGGTGCGGCGCGCCGCGGTCACCCCGAGGAACACAAGCAAGGGTCTCGCGTCGAGCATGCAGACGGCAGCGGTGACGACACTGTCGTCGCAGAGGTAGCCAGGCAGGTCGCCGCCGGCGCCCAAGTCGATGTGGTGACTGCCGACCGGGGGTTGCGCGCACGCGTCGATGCGTCCGGTGGCAGGTGCCTCGGCCCGGGCTGGCTGCTCGATCAGCTGTGATACCCGATGCCGGGTGAGGACACGTCAACGAGCCACGCTTACCCCGGTTGGTGCAAGCTTCTTCGCTTAGCCGACGATCGCCGCCGGGTGACCGAGCCGAGAAGGCGGGCGACGATTGCGCGTTGTCTCACGCGCTGTCGGCGCGCTCGGACAGGACGCTCGTGAGCAGCGCGGCCAGAGCTTCCACCTGGACGTCGGAGGGGCCAGACGTCTCCTGGCTCGACCCGTCGAGGGCTCGAGCGGCAAGACCCGCCTTCGCGTCGATGAGTTCGGCGATCTTCGCGTCAATGGTCTGGGCGGCGATGATCCTCCAGGCGGTGACTGGCTCCCGCTGGCCGATCCGGTGCACTCGGTCGATCGCCTGGGTCTGCTCGGCGTTGGTCCAGGACAGCTCAGCGAGGACGACGTTCGAGGCGACCTGAAGGTTGATCCCCACCCCAGCGGCAGTCAGCGAGCAGATGATGACCGCGACATCGGGATTGCTGACGAAGGTGTCGATGGCCTCCTGGCGGGCCGCCGAGGTCTGGTCCCCCCGGATCGACCTGCAACTGATGCCGCGCTTGGTGAGGGCGTCCTCGGCCACGTCCATCACGTCCAGGTGCTTGGCGAAGAAGACGACCTTGCCGGTGCTGCGTACCAATTGCGCTGCGTAGTCGGCAGCCAGCTCTGCTTTGGCCTGCCCGATCCTGCGCACCATCGCGAACACGTTCTCCCCAGTGCTCGCATCGGTGCCTTCGGCAACCTCTCGCTCAGCCACGCGGCGCACCATGGCGTGGTCGATCCCCTCGGCGACCGGGCCCGCGCGCCGGTGCTCCAACGCCGCTCGGTAGCGACCGACCAGGCGCTCGGCGAGCTTTCTCTCCGCCTCGCGAATCGAGCGGCCGGCTGCCCCTTCGAGTTCGACCGGTAGGTCAGCGATGCGACGGGCTGGGATGTCGGTGGCCACGTCGATCTTGCGTCGGCGGACGATGCCAAGATCGACGACCGCAGTCCGTGCGGCCGGGTAGAACGCGTGGTCGGCAGGCGTCAGACCCGTACGCTCCAGCGCTGCCATCAAGGCATCTCCCGGTTTGCGTGCATCGATCCACCCGAGGAACTGCCAGATCGCTCGGAAGTCCTCGATATCGTTGATCAACGGGGTGCCAGTCAGCGCCATCAGCAGCGGTCGCGGGACTCGCTTCCGGATCCGCTGGGAGACCTCGATGACGTGCTGGGACCGCTGCGACTTCTTGTTCTTGATGTAGTGCGCCTCGTCAACGACCATGCCACGGAAGCCGTGTTCGCCGATCCAGTCGACGTGGCGGTCGAGCACCTCGTAGTTCACCACGACGATGTCGGCGAACCCGTCGACCGTCTCCCCGTCCCCGTGGATCACCGTCACGGACCGGCCGGGCGTCCATCGCGCGGCCTCCCGCGCCCAGTTCGTCTTCACCACGTTGGGCACCACGGCCAGCAACGGGTAGGCCTTGGCGACCTGCGCGGCCAGCAGTGCCTGCGCAGTCTTGCCCAGTCCGGGCTCGTCGGCCAGGAGGAAGGTCCGGTGCCCGGTGGAAACGGCTGCCAACAGACGTGCCTGGTGAGTCATGAGGTGCAGGCCTCTCGGCGTCGCTATCGCCGCCCCTGACTCCGGCAGCCTCAGGCAGGCCGAGGCGCCCGGGGATGGATGCTCGAACGCGTTGAGCAGCGGCCCGATCAGCTCCCAGCCCGCCAGGATGCCTTCCGGCTTGGGTGTCGCCTGGGTGAAGTCGGGCGCAAGGAACGGGTTGGCCAGCTGCGCAGCGAGCACCGACCGCGGGGCAGCCTTGCGGCCGGGGCGCACCGCGGTCATCGCCGCGGAGCCGTGGTCCTGTGACTCAGGTGGGGGGTCGAGCCCTGCGGCGAGCCGCATCTGACGCTGCATCCGTTGCGTGGTGTCGCTGACCTCCGCGTCCCCCTCGAGCAGGTAGAACAGGGACGGCTCACGCGCCGCGATCCGGGCCAGGATCGCGGCCACGCCGTCCAGTCGCTTGAGCTCAGTGTCTCGCTGTGCCTCGGTGCGGGCCGCGTCGGCCAGTATCCGGGCGCGCTCCACCCGGGCGAGCAGCGCCACGGCCTGGAAGCGTGAGTGCTGTGCCGAGGTCACCTGGCTACGGTCGACGGCCGTCTCGACCTCCCGGACCGCCTTCGCGAGCACCGGGATGATTCCGGTGTTGTCCTGCTTGCGACCGCGGGAACGCTGAGTCGACCGCCGGTCACCGGACCGGTCTGTACGCGGCTTTGCCAACCGGGCAGCCCTCTTTCTGATGCGCTTGCCACCGCCGCGGCAGACCCGATGCTGCGGGAGCCGGCCTGGCAGCCGCGACGTGCCCTCCGGCATGGCCCCTCAACCTGCGATGCCCGCCTTCATGGGAAGTCGATGGTCTCACTCGGTCCACGGTGCCGGCGCAGCCAGTCTACGAGATCATCCAGATCGCTGTGGATGGAGCGGGCGGCCTCATCTCACCGCCCGGACGACCACTTTTTGCCGACGTTCGGGTAACGCTCTGTAATTTTATGCCTACTGGCAGGCATGCGCCGTGTTACGGTAACGCTCCGTGACTGAGTAGTCACTTGACGCCACATCGGTCCCAGCATCCAGGGGTCGAACACCTGGAGGATGCTGTGCTGCAACGAATTGTAAGCCCTGCCCTAGCCGTTCTCGTCGCAGCAGCCCTGGCCGCTGCGACCGTTGGGTCCGCAAGTGGCAATGAGCCGCCAGCTGGGGCACATGCTGGGCCGCCGTACAACTTCACCACCGAGCTGATGGGCGACTA
>JALYQN010000397.1 GCA_030855835.1 Actinomycetota bacterium
CGCGGGGGCCGTCCGCGACGCCCGCCGCAACCTGCACGACCAGCCGCAGGTGGAGCTCGTGCAGGCTCGGGTGGATCAGGCGCTGCGTGCCGGGCGGGTGGGTCAGCGCGCCGACCTGGTGGTGCTGGACCCGCCGCGCACCGGCGCCAAGGCCGGGGTGGTCCGCGGGATCGCCGGCCTGCAGCCGCGCCGAGTCGTCTACGTGGCCTGCGAACCGGCCACGCTGGCCCGGGACCTGGCGACGTTCGCCGAGGTCGGGTACCAGCTGAGCGACCTGCGGGCCTACGCCCTGTTCCCGATGACGCACCACGTCGAGTGCGTCGCGCTGCTGGAGCCTCGGGCTGCAGCCTGCGAAGCGAACGTTCCACCGCGGCGACGATGAGTACCCTGCCCGCATGAGCGACAGCTTCGGCGCCAAGAGCACCCTCGACGTCGGCGACAGTTCGTACGACATCCATCGGCTGAGCGCGGTACCGGGGGACGCCGACTCGCTGCCGTACAGCCTCAAGGTGCTGCTGGAGAACCTGCTGCGCGCCGAGGACGGCGAGAACGTCACCGCCGACGACGTGCGCGCGCTGGCCGAATGGGACGCCGACGCCGAGCCCAGCAAGGAGATCCAGTACACCCCGGCGCGGGTGATCATGCAGGACTTCACCGGCGTACCCGCCGTGGTCGACCTTGCCACCATGCGGGAGGCGATGGCCGATCTCGGCGGTGACCCGACCCGCATCAACCCGCTCGCCCCCGCCGAGCTGGTGATCGACCACTCCGTGATCGCCGACGTCTTCGGCACCCCCGACTCGTTCGCCCGCAACGTCGAGATCGAGTACGAGCGGAATCGGGAGCGCTACCAGTTCCTGCGCTGGGGGCAGGGCGCGTTCGACGACTTCAAGGTGGTGCCACCCGGCACCGGCATCGTGCACCAGGTGAACATCGAGCACCTGGCCCGGGTGGTGTTCACCAAGAAGACCGGGGACGGCACCACCGCCGCCTACCCGGACACCTGCGTGGGGACCGACAGCCACACCACGATGGTCAACGGGCTGGGGGTCGTCGGCTGGGGGGTGGGCGGCATCGAGGCCGAGGCGGCGATGCTCGGGCAGCCGGTGAGCATGCTGATCCCGCGCGTGGTCGGCTTCAAGCTCGGCGGCGAGCTGCCGGCCGGCACCACCGCGACTGACCTGGTGCTGACCATCACCGAGCAGCTGCGCCGGCACGGGGTGGTCGGCAAGTTCGTCGAGTTCTACGGCCCCGGGGTCCCCGCGGTCCCGCTGGCCAACCGCGCGACGATCGGCAACATGAGCCCCGAGTACGGCTCCACGATCGCCGTCTTCCCGGTGGACGAGGAGACGCTGACGTACCTGCGGCTGACCGGCCGCCCCGACCAGCAGGTCGCCCTGGTCGAGGCCTATGCAAAGGAGCAGGGCCTGTGGCACGACCCCGACCGTGAGGCGCGCTACTCTGAGCGCCTAGAGCTCGACCTGTCGACGGTGGTCCCGTCGATCGCGGGGCCGAAACGGCCACAGGACCGGGTGTCGCTCACCGACGCCAAGCAGGCCTTCCGCGCTGCGCTGAGCGACTACGTCGAGCCGGGCGACGGGGTGGAGAGCGGGTACGACGCGGCGGCGGCGGAGTCGTTCCCGGCCAGCGACTCGCCGACGTTCAGCGGCGACAACGACGCCGAGCGCCCGCGGGGGTCTGCTTCTGCCGCCGCGGGGGCCGACGGTCGGCCGAGCTCACCGCAGCAGGTCACAATGAGCGACGGCAACGAGTGCGAGCTCGACCACGGCGCGGTGGTGATCGCTGCCATCACCTCGTGCACCAACACCTCCAACCCGTCGGTGATGATCGGGGCCGCGCTGCTGGCCAAGAAGGCGGTAGAGCGCGGGCTGACGGTCAAGCCGTGGGTCAAGACCACGCTGGCGCCTGGGTCGAAGGTGGTCATGGACTACTACGAGCGGGCCGGGCTGACCCCGTACCTCGACAAGCTCGGCTTCAACCTCGTCGGCTACGGCTGCACCACCTGCATCGGCAACTCCGGGCCGCTGATCCCGGCGGTGAGCCAGGTGGTCAACGAGCACGACCTGACCGCCGTCTCGGTGCTCTCCGGCAACCGCAACTTCGAGGGTCGGATCAACCCCGACGTGAAGGCGAACTACCTGGCCTCCCCGCCCCTGGTCGTGGCCTACGCGCTCGCCGGGTCGATGGACGTCGACCTGTACAACGAGCCGCTCGGGCAGGACCCCGACGGTGCGGACGTCTACCTGCGCGACGTCTGGCCGTCGGCGCAGGAGGTCGAGCAGGTCGTCGAGCAGGCGATCGCTTCGCAGATGTTCACCGACGACTACGCCGAGGTGTTCGCCGGTGACGAGCTGTGGCAGCAGCTGCCGACCCCGGAGGGCGACACGTTCGCCTGGGACGAGAGCTCCACCTACGTCCGCAAGCCGCCGTACTTCGACGGCATGGGCGCCGAGCCGGAGCCGGTGACAGACATCGAGGGCGCGCGGGTGCTGGCCATGCTCGGCGACTCGGTGACCACCGACCACATCTCGCCGGCCGGCGCGATCAAGAGGGACTCCCCGGCGGGTGCCTACCTCGCCGACCACGGGGTCGAGACGCTGGACTTCAACTCCTACGGCTCGCGTCGCGGCAACCACGAGGTGATGATCCGGGGAACGTTCGCAAACATCCGGCTGCGCAACCAGCTCGCGCCAGAGACCGAGGGCGGGTTCACCCGCAACCTGCTCACCGGCGAAGTGATGTCGATCTACGAGGCGTCCACGGCCTACCAGGCTGCCGGT
>JALYQN010000431.1 GCA_030855835.1 Actinomycetota bacterium
GGGCCCAAGCCCCGAGCAGTCCGCGCACCAGGGGACCAGGCGTTACGTCGCGAGCCGGGTCATGGGGGCGCTCGGGAGCATGGCGTTCGTCCTGGTGTTCAACTTCTTTCTGTTCCGGGTGCTCCCCGGCGACCCGGTAGAAACGCTCGCCCGCAACCGGCTGCTGAGCGAGGAGTCACAAGTCGAGCTGCGAGAGGTGCTGGGCCTCGATGAGTCGCTTTGGCAGCAGTTCCTGACCTATCTCGGCAACACGTTCACCGGTGAGTTCGGCATCTCCTACACGTACCGGTTGCCGGTCTCCGAGCTGATCCTGGATCGGCTGTGGCCGACCGTCGTCCTCGTCGGCTCGAGCAGCGTGCTCGCCATGGTGATCGGCCTGCGGATCGGGATCCGGGCGGCCTGGGAGCGCGACGGCAGGTTCGACCGGGTGTCCACTGGCAGCACGCTCACCTTGTACTCGATGCCGGAGTGGTGGCTCGGCCTGCTGCTGCTCGCCACCCTCGCCGTCGGCATCGGACCCTTCCCAGGGATCTTCCCCGTCGGAAACCTGATCTCACCCGGTGTCGACGCTACCTCGATCGAGGGGGTGTTCGACCAGGCCTGGCACCTCGCCCTGCCTATCGTCACGCTGACACTGGCCTACCTCGCAGACTTCTCGCTGATCATGCGGTCGTCGCTGATCGACGAGCTCGGCGAGGACTACCTGAACACCGCTCGGGCGAAGGGTCTGCGCGACGCCATGGTCCGCCGCCGGCACGCGGTCCCGAACGCGCTGCTGCCGGCCACCACGCTGATCGCGCTCACGCTCGGCTTTGTCGTCTCCGGCGCGATCACGATCGAGACCGTCTACTCGATCCCCGGCCTCGGGCTCCTCACGTACGACGCACTATCGGTGCCGGACTACCCGCTGCTGCAGGGAACGTTCCTGTTCTTCTCCGCCGCCGTCGTCGTCGCGAACCTGGCCGCCAGCCTGCTGTATGGCGTGCTGGACCCACGGGTACGCGGATGAGCACCCCGACCCCCCAGCTTGCAGCAGAGACGCTGTCGCCGCGAAAGATCACCTGGGTCCGCCGGCGCAGGGCCGCTGCCGTCACATGGCGGGAGTTCCGCCAGCACCGGGCCGGAACGGCAGGCCTCTGCATCCTGGGCCTCTTCGGTCTCGTCGCCGTCCTAGCAGACGTGCTCGCCGACCCGGCCGGGCTGATGGTCACCCAGGCCACCGGCGAGGACCTGGACTCACCGTCGGGTGAGTTCCTGCTAGGTACCGACGACAACGGCCGTTCGGTGCTGACCCTGCTCATCCACGGCACTCGGGTGTCGCTGTTCGTCGGACTGCTGGCAACGCTCATCTCGATGGCGATCGGGACCCTGGTCGGCATCGCCTCCGGGCACTTCGGCGGGTGGGCGGGCGGCTCGCTCTACCGGGTGACCGAGTGGTTCCTCGTGGTCCCATTCCTGCCGCTGGCAATCGTGCTCGCCACCGTCCTCGGCAGCAGCCTTTTCGTCATCGCCTTCGTCATCGG
This sequence comes from Actinomycetota bacterium, assembly GCA_030855835.1. GTDB lineage: Bacteria > Actinomycetota > Actinomycetes > Propionibacteriales > Nocardioidaceae > JACCVL01. The sequence goes on from JALYQN010000431.1 coordinate 1,524, forward strand.
CGTCACCAGCTGGCCCGGCACTGCCCTGCTGATCCGCGCGCAGACCCTGTCCATCGAGGCCAGGCCCTTTCTCGAGCGAGCCAGGGCGCTCGGCGCCGGGCACTGGCACCAGATGAGCCGGCACGTGCTGCCCAATGTGATGCCGATGGTGTTCGCGAACACGACCCTGACGGTGGCGATCGCCATCTTGTCCGAGACGACGTTGTCGTTTCTGGGACTCGGCGATCCGAAGCGGGTTTCCTGGGGTTCGATGCTCGACGATGCTTTCACCGCAGGCGCGATAACGACCGAGGCCTGGTGGTTTCTGCTCCCGCCGGGGATCTGCGTTGTGATCGTCGTACTGTCGTTCACGCTGATCGGACGGGCGCTGGAGGAGATCTTGAACCCACGGCTGCGGGTGCAGTGACGACCGCCGCGGCACCGCTGCTGGAGATGCGGGACCTGTGGGTGAGCTACCGCACCTCTCACGGGCTGGTCCCCGCCGTACGAGGTGTCGACCTGACCGTTCAGGCGGGGGAGTGCGTCGGGGTCGCGGGCGAGTCGGGCTGCGGCAAGTCAACGCTGGCCAGCACCGTGCTGCGGCTGCAGCCGAACAACGCGGAGGTCACCGGCAGCGTCCTGGTCGAGGGCCAGGACGTGCTCACGATGCGCTGGGGCGCCCTGCGCACCCTGCGTTGGGCCGGAGCGTCGATGATCTTCCAGGGCGCGCTGCACTCACTCAACCCGGTGCGCCGGGTCGGCGTGCAGATCGCCGAGCCGATGCGGCTGCACGCAGAGGTTGACGAGCAGACGGCGCACGCCCAGGTAGGCGGGCTGCTCGAGCAGGTCGGCCTGCCCGCACAACGCGCCGACGCGTACCCACACCAGTTGTCCGGAGGGCAGAAACAGCGGGTGATGATCGCGATGGCGCTGGCCTGCCAGCCCCGGCTGGTCATCGCCGATGAGCCGACCACCGCACTCGACGTGATGGTGCAGGCGCAGGTGCTCGACCTGCTGATCGATCTCGTCCGCGAGCTCGACCTGGGCCTGCTGCTGATCAGCCACGACCTGTCCGTGCTCGGCACGACCTGCGACCGAGTGGTCGTCATGTACGCCGGCCAGGTCGTCGAAAGCGGTCCGGCCGGCGCGGTGTTCGACGACCCGCGGCACCCGTACAGTTCCGCTCTTGCCTCGGCGTTCCCGCGCATCGGTGACCCGGCGGCCCGGTTCGCGCCGCGCGGGCTGCCTGGCGACCCGCCCGACCTGGCCGAGCTGCCCAGTGGGTGCGTGTTCCATCCCCGGTGCCCGCTGCGAGCCGACCGTTGCGAGCAGGAGGTTCCGGCGCTCAACGCCGTCGTACCCGACCGTCCGGTGGCGTGTGTGCGTGCAGACGAGGACCCGGAGCTGGTTCCCCGCGCACGGGCTGCGGCGGTGCGGACGTGACCGCAGCGGCCGTGCCCGGTGCTGCGACCCGGACGTTGCTCGAGGTCCGGGGTGTGTCGGTCACGTTCAGCGCGCACGGCCGGCAGCGGCCCGCCCGTGCGGTCGACGGCGTCGACCTCGCAGTGGCGGCCGGCGAGATCGTGGCGCTGGTCGGAGAGTCCGGGTGCGGCAAGACGACCCTGGCCCGCACGCTGCTCGGGCTGGAGCGGCCGACACAGGGTGAGGTGCGCTACGACGGTCAACCACTGCGCTACTCCCAGCGCGCCCTCAAGGCCTACCGGCACCGGGTCCAGCTGATCCTGCAGGACCCTACGGGCGCGCTGAACCCCCGCCAGACGGTGTACGAGTCGGTCGCCGAGGGACTGCGGATTCACCGCGTGCACGGCGACGAGCGCGCGCTGGTAGCCGGCGCGCTCGCCCGCGCAGGGATGCGCCCACCGGAGCGGTTCTTCCTGTCGTACCCGCACGAGCTGTCCGGGGGGCAGCGCCAGCGGGTGGTGATCGCCGGAGCGCTGGTGTTGGAGCCGCGGCTTATCGTTGCCGACGAGCCGGTGTCGAGCCTCGATGCGTCGATCCGAGGCGAGATCCTCGCGCTCCTTCTCCGGCTGCGCAACGACCTCGGCCTGACCGTGCTGGTGGTGACCCACGACCTCGGACTGGCGTGGAACATCGCCGACCGGATCGTGGTGATGTACCTCGGCCGGGTGGTGGAGCAGGGTGACACCGAGGAGGTGCTGTACCACGCAAAGCACCCGTACACCCGGGCCCTGCTGTCGGTGGTCCCCGAGGTCGAGCGGGTCGAGGCGGTGGTGCTCAGCGGCGAGACCCCGGACCCGACCCGAGTGCCGGCCGGGTGCCGGTTCCACCCGCGCTGCCCGGCATTGCTGGGTGGGGAGGCCGCCGCCGGGGGCATCGAAGAACAGTGCGTGGCGACGCCGCTCGCAGTACTGCCGGCCAGGGGCGGCCACAGCGCCGCCTGCCATCTCCACCCCCGCCCCTGATCCCCTAGCCACGCAGGTGGCCCGGTCATTTGCGCCACCGGTGCCGCCGCAGCCCTTCCACGCAGTCGCTCGTCGTGACACCCTGGGCTCGTCCCGTTGCTGACTCGCAAGTCAGTAGGACGAAGGGAGGGCTGCGCAGTGGAGCGCATGCAGCCAGCGTTGCCCAGGGACATGTACGTCGACGCTGCCCACTTCGCGCACGAGCGCGAGCAGGTGCTGCTCGACTCGTGGCTCGCCGTCGGCCGGGTCGATGAGCTCGGCCTTGACGTGCCCTCACGGCTGGCCGTCGTCGATGTGCTCGGCGAGTCGGTGCTGCTCACCAGTGACGCTGACGGCGCGCTGCACGCTGCGTACAACGTGTGCCGGCACCGCGGTTCACAGGTCGTCCCGGTCGAGCCCGGCAGCCCACCACCCGCCCCCTGTGCGACCAAATCGCTGCGCTGCCCGTACCACTCCTGGACGTACGGCCTCGACGGCCGGCTGATCAGGGCCCCGCACACCGAGGGCATCGTCGACCTCGACCCGGCCGACTTCTCGCTCGTCCCGGTCGGCGTCGGCACCTGGGGCGGCTTCTGCTTCGTGCACCCGAGCCCACGCACCGCCGCACCGCTGGCCGACGCGATCGGAGGTGTCGGCCCGCGGCTCGCCCGCTACCCGCTCGCGTCGCTGGTGAGCGCCCGCAGGTTCACCTACGACGTCGCCGCCAACTGGAAGGTGGTCGCGGAGAACTACAACGAGTGCTACCACTGCGGCCCGGTGCACCCCGAGCTCACCCGGCTGGTGCCGTCCTTCGCCGGTGGTGGCGCCGACCTCGACTGGGAGGCTGGCGTGCCGCATCGCGACGGCGCCTGGACGTTCACCACCACCGGCACCAGCACCCGCCAGGCCTTCCCCGATCTCGACGACGACGAGCGCGAACGGCACAAGGGCGAGCTTGTCTACCCCAACCTGTTCGTTTCCTGCTCGGCCGACCACGTCACGGCATTCGTGTTGCACCCGATGGCAGCCGACCACACCCGGATCGTCTGCGACCTGCTGTTCGCACCCGGCGAGGTGGCCTCCGCCGGCTTCGACCCCGACGACGCCGCGGAGCTGTGGGACCTCGTCAACCGCCAGGACTGGGCGGTCTGCGAGTCGGTGCATCGCGGCATGACCTCGCGCGCGTACACGCAGGGCTGGTTCGCGCCGATGGAGGACTGGAGCCTCGACATCCGCCGCTGGCTCCTGCCCCGGCTGGGGCTCGAGCGGCCGGGAGAGTCGGGGGCCAGCCATGGCTGAGACCCAGCACCAGTACGAGTACGTGGTCGTCGGCCTAGGCGCGCTCGGCAGCTCAACCGTCTAT
>JALYQN010000147.1 GCA_030855835.1 Actinomycetota bacterium
GTATACGACGGTGAGACATGGCCACCGTGCCAGCAGCAGGAAATGTCAGATCGCCCGTGGGGCGGGCTGGCGCCGACTACCCTGCACCGGGTGAGCGAGCTACCCGGTGGCGGGACCGTGCGCCCCATCACCCGGTGGGGCGAGCCGGTCATGCACCGGGTGCTGCGGCCGGTCCAGACCTTCGACGACGAGCTCGCCGCGCTGGTAGCGGACTTGGTTGCCACCATGCGCGCCGCCGACGGGGTAGGCCTCGCGGCCAACCAGATCGGGGTCGACCGGGCGGTGTTCGTCTTCGACTGCCCGGACAAGGATCGGGTGCGCCACGCCGGCGTGGTGTGCAACCCCAGGTTGGTCCTGCCGCAGGGCGACGACCGCACGCTGGACGAGGGCGACGAGGGGTGCCTGTCGATGCCGGGGGCGTTCGTACCATGCGCGCGCACCGACCACGCCCGAGTCGAGGGCGTCGACCAGACCGGCGGGCAGGTGGCGTACGAGGGTGCAGGGCTGGTCGCACGCTGCCTGCAGCACGAGACCGACCACGTCTTCGGCACCGTCTTCGGCGATCGGGTCAACGCCAAGCAGCGCAAGGAGCTGCGGCGGCAGGCCGCCGAGCTCGCCGACCTGTTTCCTCCCGACTGGCCCGTCACGCCGGAGCGGGCACTCGACGACGCGGGCTGACGGGCCAGGGCGGGCAGAGGTCGACAGTGGCGACGCAGCGTACTCCGGCCCGCGTGCGCTGGGCGGTAGAGCGGTTGCAGCTCGCCCCGCATCACGACGTCCTCGAGATCGGCTGTGGCAACGGGGCGGGCCTCGCCCTGGTGTGCGAGCTGCTGGACGGCGGGAGCGCGCTGGGGGTGGACCGCTCCGCCGTCGCCATCGACCGTGCCAAGGGTCGGCTCGCGACCCGGCTCGAGTCCGGGCAGGTCGACCTGCTGCTGGCCGACCTGAGGACGGTCGACCTTCCGGCCGCCGGCTTCGACGCCGCTCTCGCCGTCAACCTGTTCTGGACCCGGGAGCCGACCGCCGAGCTGGGCCGGCTGCACGCCGCGCTGCGACCAGGCGGAGCGCTGCACCTGGTCTGGGAGCCACCGGACGAGGCAGGTGTCACACGGATCGCCACGACGGTCGGCGCGGCCCTCGACGCAGCAGGTTTCCCGGTCACCATCGCGACCGCCACCACCCGCACGGGCGACGCGGTCGTCGATGTGACGGGGACGGTCCCGGAGACCGCGGGCCGTCCGGGACCCACAGCGCGTAGGAGCTGACCATCACGCCGGGACGCTGGAGAGCTCACCCGTCGCAATCGCGGCAGCGGTGGTGGCCACCGCCACCACGTCACCGATGACGACGGTCGCCGGGGCCGTCACCCGCTCCCTAGCCACCGTGTGCGCGACCGTGGACAGGGTCGCCGTCACCCGTCGTTCCCCGGTCGTGCTCCCGGACTGGACGACTGCGACCGGGGTGTCGGCGGCGCGACCGTGCGCGACGAGCTCGGCGGCGATGGCGGTGATGGTGGAGACACCCATCAGGACCACGATCGTGCCTCGAAGCCGGCCCAGCGACGGCCAGTCCACCAGCGAGGCCGGGTGTCCGGGCGGCAGGTGGCCGGACACGACGACGACCTCGTGCGCCACCCCACGGTGCGTCACCGGCACCCCGGCGGCCGCCGGGACAGCGATCGCGCTGCTGACGCCGGGGATCACCCGGCACGCCACCCCCGCCTCGGCGCACGCAGTCAGCTCCTCGAAGCCGCGACCGAACACGTAAGGGTCGCCGCCCTTGAGCCGCACCACCCGCCGACCGGCGCGAGCGTGCTCGATCAGGACCCGGTTGATCTCGTCCTGCGCGGTGGCCCGTCCGCGGGGCAGCTTGGTCGCGTCGACGATCTCGACGTGGCCCGGGAGCTCGTCGAGCAGGGCGGTCGGCGCGAGCCGGTCGACGACCACCACGTCGGCCTCGGCGAGCGCCCGGCGCCCGGCCACGGTGATCAGATCGGGGTCGCCCGGTCCACCGCCGACGAGCAGCACTCCCGCCGACCGTCCCCGGTGCTGCGGGGCGGCCAGGTCACCGGTGCGCAGCCGCTCCACCACCCCGTCGCGTACGACGGCCGCGCGTCTCGGGTCACGCTGGGCGTGCACGGCCACGGTCACCCCACCGTGCCGCCCGGAAGCCGGGGTCCAGGCGGTCGAGCGAGTCGCGTCGTCGGCACGGACGCAGAACACGCGTCGCTGCTCTGCTTCCTGCTCCACCGCCGCGTTGGTCACCGGGTCGTCGGTGGCAGCCATCGCGTACCAGGCTTCGTCCAGGTCCCCCACCCGGTACGGCCGCGCGCTCCACTCCACCTCGCCGGTGGACACCAGACCTTCCAGCACCGGGCGCAGCCACGGCGACACGATGCGGACCCGGGCACCGGCGGCGAGCAGCGCCGGCACCCGCCGCTGCGCCACCTGCCCGCCGCCCACGACGACCACCAGCCGACCCCGCAGCCGCAGACCGACCGGGAACACGGCGTCGTCGGGGGTGGGCACCCCAGCGAGGTTACGAGTCGCGATGGCGGCGATACCGGCGTCCCAGCCCCCGGACGGGTAGCGTCCACCGGCATGAGCCTCGATCGACCTGTCGCCCCCGACCCCTACGACCTGCTGCCGGAGGTCGCGTCGTTCGATGTGCGCAGCGACGACGTCTCGCACGGGCAGCCGCTCACTGACGACCACGTGGCCGAGCTGGGCAACACCTCCCCGCACCTGGCCTGGTCCGGCGCCCCCGAGGGCACCCGGAGCTTCGTCGTCACCTGCTTCGATCCCGATGCGCCGACCCCGTCCGGCTTCTGGCACTGGGTGGTCGTCGACCTGCCGGCTGACACCACCGAGCTGCCGGCTGGCGCCGGGGCGGGCGACGACAAACTGCCCGGGGGTGCCTTCCACGTCCGCAACGACGGAAGCCAGCACGGGTTCATGGGCGCCGCACCGCCGCAGGGTGACCAGGTGCACCGCTACTACTTCGTGGTGCACGCCGTCAGCGAGGACACCCTCGGGGTGGCACGCGAGGCGACGCCTGCCTGGGTGTCGTTCAACCTGGTGGGCAGGACGCTGGGGCGCGCGATCCTGCACGGCACCTACCAGCACTGAACCGGTGGTCGCACGGGCCATGGCGAGCGGTACAGCTGCGGGCGGCGCCCGGACGGCAGACGTGCTGGGCGAGCCCTTCGTCGCCGAGACGATCGACCTGCCCGCCGACGACGAGGGACCGGTGGTGGCGACGCTGGTGCACCACCCATCCCACGATCTTCGGCGCGGGGCGGTGCTGTACGTGCACGGCTTCTGTGACTACTTCTTCCAACGCGGGCTGGCGGAGTTCTTCGCCGGGCTGGGCTACGACTTCTATGCGCTCGACCTGCGCAAGTACGGCCGCTCGCTGCGTCCGCACCAGACGCCGAACTTCTGTCTCGACGTGGCCGAGTACGACGCCGACCTGGACGCCGCCTGGCAACGGGTGACCGAGCGGGACGGCCACCATGAGGTGGTGGTGGTCGCTCACTCGACCGGCGGGCTGATCGCAGCGTTGTGGCTGGACGCCCGCCGCGCCGCGGGCCTGCCGGGGCCGGCCGCATTCGTGCTCAACAGCCCCTGGCTCGACCTGCAGGGGTCCGTGTTGGTACGCACCGTCGCCACCCAGGCGATCGACCAGGTGGGCGCGCGGCGCCCGTACCAGGTGATCCCGCGCACCATCTCCGGCGTGTACGCCGAGAGCCTGCACTCGCAGCACCGCGGTGAGTGGGAGTTCGACCTGGCATGGAAGCCGCTGGACAGCTTCCCCGTGCGCGCTGGCTGGCTGCGGGCGATCCGGCGCGCCCACCGGCGCCTGCACCGTGGGGTCGACACCGGGGCGCCGGTGCTGGTGCTCGCCTCTCGGCGGACGGCGTTCACGCAGGTCTGGACCGACGACGTGTCCGCAGCCGACATCGTGCTCGACGTCGAGCAGATTGCCCGCTGGTCGCACCGGCTCGGCCCGTACGTCACCATCGCGCGGGTCGATGGTGCGCTGCACGACGTGTTCTTGTCCGCGGCGCCGGTACGCACGCAGGCCTACGACCTGACCGAGCGCTGGCTCGCGTCCACCCGATCCTCGAGCCGCTAGCGCGCTGTTCCGGCCGCCGCCGGCGGCCGATCCAGACTTCAGTCTGGGGTGGCGTCGGGGCGGGGACAGGGGGACCGCCGACGCATCGGTACGTGCGCGATGCCGTCCTCGACGAACTCTGCTCCGTCGACCTCGAAGCCGAGCCGTTCGTACCAGCCCGCCAGCTGGGTCTGCGCGTCCAGCACGACGTCGGCCCGAGGCGTCTCTACCCGGCTCAGCCGCAGGCCCTCGCCGACCAGGTCGGCGGCCAAGCCCCGGCCGCGGCGCGACCTGGCGACGCAGACCCTGCCTATCCGCCGGTTGCGGTCCGGCTCGGTGAGCAGCCGCAGATACCCCACGACCGCCGCGTCGACGACCCAGACGTGCCGGGTGGACTCGTCGGTGTCCCGCCCGTCCAGCTCCGGGTACGGGCAGTGCTGTTCGACCACAAAGACGTCGACGCGCAGCCGGACGATGTCGTGCAGGGTCGCCAGGTCCAGCTCGGCGAACCGCGCGGTGTGCAGCGAGGTCACCGGCTCAGCATGTCGGAACCGGTCCGGGCCACAATGACGGGCATGTTCGGCTCATTGGTCACCGTGCCCGCGGCCGGGCGGCCGGACCTGCTCGCTGCCCCAGTTGCCGGCGCCATCGGCATGGTTTCCGCAGCCGAGGTCGTCGAGATCGACCCGGACCTCGCCGACACCGCGGCGCTGTGCGCGGCGTATGACCTGCCGCTCGAGACGTCGGCCAACTGCGTGGTGGTGACTGGGCGGCGGGCAGGCATCGAGCGGCACGCGGCCTGCGTCGTGCTCGCCAACACAAAGGCCGACGTCAACGGGTTCGTGCGCCGGCGGCTGGACGCTCGCAAGGCATCGTTCGCCGGCACCGACTTCGCGGTGGCCGCGACCGGCATGGAGTACGGCGGCATCACGCCGGTGGGGCTGCCAGCAGACTGGCTGCTGCTTGTGGACGCCGCGGTGATCGACACCCCGGTCGTGGTGGTCGGCAGCGGACTGCGACGCTCCAAGCTCGTGCTGCCGGGTGCCGCGCTGGCCGCCCTGCCCGGAGCAGAGGTGGTGCCGGGACTCGCACGTATCGCCTGACCGGGTCAGCTCTCGGCGAGCAGGAACTGCCCGACCGCGGCGACCCCGACGACCAGGACGAACAGGCGCAGGGCCAGGTCGGGCAGCCGGCGGCCGACGGTCGCACCGAGCTGGCCGCCGATGGTGGCACCTACCGCGAGCACGCCGGCGGCGGCCCAGTCGACGTCGGCGACGAACACGAACAGGCAGGCGGCCGCGGTGTTGACGATCGCGGCGAGCACGTTCTTGGTCGCGTTCAGGTTCTGCAGGGCGTCATCCAGGCCGAGCCCGAGCACCGCCATGAACAGCACCCCCTGTGCGGCGCCGAAGTAGCCGCCGTAGACCGACGTCCCCAGCACGGCGACCCATACCAGGATCGACCCGCGGTGGCGCGGCCGCTCTCCTTCGCGGCGGCTGCGGACGTACGCCGACAGCCTCGGCTGTGCCACGACGAGGATGCAGCCGAGCACGATCAGAACCGGGACGAGCACCTCGAAGACGTCCTCGTCGAGGATCAGCAGCAGCGCCGCCCCTGCCAGCCCGCCCAGCAGGGAGGCGACCCCGAGGCGCAACAGCCGACCTCGCTGGCCGGCCAGCTCGCGGCGGTAGCCGACAGCGCCCGACACCGATCCGGGGACGAGCCCGACGGTGTTGGTGACGTTGGCGACCACCGGGTCGAAACCGAGCGTCAGCAGGGTCGGGAAGGTGATCAGCGAGCCGGAGCCGACGACGGTGTTGATAGTGCCCGCCGCGATGCCGGCGGCGAAGACGGCGAGTGCGTCCAGCCAGCTCACTACGGCGCGGCGCTGCTGCCCGGCCCCTGCTCGGACTCGGAGTCGACAGGTGGCTCGACCACCTGAGGCTCGACCACCTGAGGCTCGACCGGCTCTGGCTCGGCGGGCCTAGCCGGGCGACGTGGCGCGGTCAGGGTAGCGGCCTGCTCGGCCGACGCGATGGCGGCGGCGACTTGCTCGTGCGCGGCCTGCACCGAGCTGCGGGACTCGGCCGTCGCCCGCTCGGTCAGTGCGGCGCTGTCTCCGCCCATGTCGACCCGGTTACGCGGACCGGCGGACTCCGTCGGGATGCCGGACACCCGGGTCATCGTCGAGCCGAGCCCCTTCAGCGCGTCACCGATCTCGCTCGGCACGATCCACACCTTGTTGGCGTCGCCCTCCGCGATCTTGGGCAGCATCTGCAGGTACTGGTAGGCCAGCAGGGACTGGTCCGGCGACCCGTCGTGAATGGCCTGGAAGACGGTCTGGATGGCCTGGCCCTCACCCTGCGCCCGCAAGATCGACGACTCCCGGTCGGCCTGCGCGCGGAGGATGGCAGCCTCCCGCTCACCCTCGGCGGTCAGGATGGACGACTGCTTCTGTCCCTCGGCGGTCAGGATCGCGGACTGGCGCTGGCCCTCGGCGGTGAGGATCGCGGCGCGCTTGTCCCGGTCGGCGCGCATCTGCTTCTCCATCGAGTCCTTGATCGACGGGGGTGGGTCGATGCCCTTGAGCTCGACCCGGTTCACCCGGATCCCCCACTTGCCGGTGGCCTCGTCGAGCACGCCGCGCAGCGCGTGGTTGATCTGGTCGCGACTGGTGAGCGACTGCTCGAGCGTCATGCCGCCGATGATCTGGCGCAGCGTCGTCATGGTGAGCTGCTCGATCGCCTGGATGTAGTTGGCGATCTCGTACGTCGCGGCCACCGCATTGGTCACTTGGAAGTAGATGACGGTGTCGATCGAGACCACCAGGTTGTCCTCGGTGATCACCGGCTGTGGAGGGAACGACACCACCTGCTCGCGCATGTCGATGACGTAGCGCACCTTGTCCACGAACGGCGTCACGATGTTCAGCCCCGGCGCCAGCGTGACGCGGTACTTGCCGAAACGTTCGACGACCCCCGCCCGCGCCTGCGGCACGATCTTGACCGTCTTGCCCAGCCCGACGACCACGAACAGCACGATCAGCACGAAGAAGATGGGGAGCACCAGCTCCATGACGGTCCTTCCTGGTTGGTCCTAGTCCAGCGGGTAGACGACGGCTGTGGCGCCCTCGATGCCGAACACCTCGACGTGTGCACCTTCCTCGACCCGGGTGCCGGGTTCGAACACCCGTGCGGTCCAGACCTCGCCGGCCAGCTTGACCCTGCCGCCGTGGTCGTCGACGCGCTCCAGCACGACCGCCTTGCGACCCACCAGGGCGGCGTGCCCGGTGGTGAGCTCGGGCCCCTGGTGCATCCGCCGCACCAGCGACGGCCGTACGACCGCGAGCATCCCGATCGCCACCGTCGCCGCGACCACCAGGTCGATCCACACCGAGGGGGACACCAGCGACGACACCGCTCCCGCACCGGCCCCGGCGGCGAGCATGACGAGGACGAAGTCGAGGCTGACCAGCTCGGCCACCCCGAGCAGGACCGCGATGGTCGCCCACGCCACCCAGGCGTGCTCGCTCAACCAGTCCATGCTGGCAGCCTAGGTCACTGTGCGTCCCCGCCACCCTCGCGCAGCGCTCAGCCGGCGGCCCGGTCCGCGTGCGTCCGCCGTCGCGCCGACCACCTGCCCTCGCGCTGTTCCAGCACCAGCGGCAGGCCGAAGGTCGTGCTGAGGGCTGCCTCGGTCAGCGTCTGCTGCAACGGGCCGGCGGCGACGATCCGCCCGTCGCGCATGAGCAGCACGTGGGTGAACGACGGCGGGATCTCCTCGACGTGGTGCGACACCAGGGCCAACGTCGGGGCGGACGGGTCGCCGGCGAGAACGCCCAGCGTGCTCACCAGGTCCTCGCGGGCACCGAGGTCGAGGCCGGCGCCGGGCTCGTCGAGCAGCAGCAGCTCCGGGTCGGTCATCAAGGCCCGGGCCACCTGCACCCGTTTGCGCTCACCCTCGCTGAGCGTCCCGAAGGTGCGGTTCACCAGGTGCGCGGCACCCATCTCGTGCAGCAGTCCGACGGCGCGCCGGTGATCGGTCTCGTCGTAGCTCTCCCGCCACCTGCCGACCACCGCATACCCCGCCGACACGACCACGTCGCCCACCCGCTCCGCCCGCGGGATGTTGTCGGCCAGCGCGGCGCTCATCCAGCCGATCCTGGGACGTAGCTCGAAGACATCCACGGTGCCGAGGACCTCGCCGAGCACCCCGGCGACACCGGACGTCGGGTGGACGTGGGCACTCAGCAGCTGGAGGAGCGTGGTCTTGCCCGCACCGTTGGGGCCGAGCACCACCCACCGCTCGTCGGAGCGGATCGTCCACGACACCTCGTCCAGCAGCCGGCTCTGCCCGCGGACGACGGTGACGTCGGCGAGCTCGACGACGACGCTCATGGACGGCCC
>JALYQN010000153.1 GCA_030855835.1 Actinomycetota bacterium
AGCCCGCCCAGCACGGCGCGCGCAGGCGGGGCGGCCTCGGCCCGCTCGGCGGCGGCCCGCTCGAGCAGCAGGTCGCGGACGAGCGCCACGAAGCGTGGGTCGGTGCCCGGCGTGGGAACCCGCTCGAGAGTGATGCCGACCCGCCGCGCGGTGGCCGCCGCCTCGGTGTCCAGGTCGTACACCACCTCCATATGGTCCGAGACGAACCCGATCGGCACCAGCACCACCGCCTGCACCCCTCGGGCGGCCAGCGCCTCCAGGTGCTCGTTCACGTCGGGTTCCAGCCAGGGCAGCGACGGCGGCCCCGAGCGGGAGCAGTAGACGAGGTCGTGCTCGCGACCCTCGGCGACGAGCCGGGCGACCTCTTCGTGCTGGCGCCGGTAGGCGTCTCCCGGACGCCCCGCCGAGCGGCCGCTGGCCGCGTTCATCTGCTCCGGCACGGAGTGGGTCACGAACACCAGGCGGGCGCCCTTCCGGCCGGACTCCGGCAGCCGCTGCAGCGCGTCGCGGACACCGGACGCGAACGGCCGCACGAAGCCCGGGTGGTTGAAGTAGTGCCGCAACCGGTCCAGGCGCGGCGCGTCGGTCCGTCCCGCGACCGCGTCGTGCAGGTCCTCGCGGTACTGGCGGCAGCCGGAGTACGACGAGTAGGCGCTGGTGACGAAGCAGGCGGCGCGCCTGATCCCGTCCCGCCGCATCTGGTCGACGGTGTCGCCGAGGTAGGGGTGCCAGTTGCGGTTGCCCCAGTACAGGGGCAAATCGATCCCGTGGGCGGGCAGGTCGGCGCGCACGGCGGCCAGCAGCGCCCGGCACTGGTCGTTGATCGGGCTGCGGCCCCCGAAGGCCAGGTAGTGCTCGGCCACGTCGGCCAGCCGCCCCGGCGGCACGTCTTTGCCCCGCGTGACGTTGCGGAGGAAGTCCATGACGTCGTCCGGTCCCTCCGGCCCCCCGAAGGAGACCAGGAGCACGGCGTCGTACGGGTCGTACGGGCGGGTCATCTGATCCTTTCCGGGACATAGGCTGGCCGGTCCATGATGCTCCAGCCGTACCGCCGCATCCTCGCCCTGCCCGGCGCCGTAGGTTTCAGCGCCGCCGGACTGGTGGCCCGACTGCCGTACTCGATGCTGGGCCTGTCGATCGTGCTGCTGGTCAGCACCCGCACCGGCTCCTACGCCGACGCCGGCGTGTTGGCTGCGGTCGAGGTGCTGTCCGGCGCCGCCGGTGGGCCGCCGCTCGCCCGCCTGATCGACCGGTACGGGCAGACGATGGTGATGCCGGTCGCCGGTGCGGTGTCGGCAACGTCTTTCGGCCTGCTGATCGTCGCGGTCGAGTCCGACTGGCCGGTCGGCTGGAGCTGGCTGGCGGCAGCTGTCGGTGGGGCGTGCTTTCCTCCGTACGGCTCGGCGGTGCGCGCGCGCTGGGCGCACGCGGTGCCCGAGCGGCCGATGCTGACGACCGCGTTCGCGCTGGAGGGAGTGGCCGACGAGATCGTCTTCATGGTCGGTCCGGTGCTGGTCACCTTGCTGGCGACCGGCGTGCACCCCGCCGCCGGGCTCGTCGCCGCCATCGGCTGCGGGGTGGTGGGCGGCATCTTGCTGGTGGCGCAGCGCTCCACCGCGCCGCCGCACAGCAGGGGACGCGGCCGGCACCACGCCGGGGACCGCGCCCGGCTGCAGTGGTCGCTGCTGGCGCCGCTGTGCCTGGTCGCCGTCGGCCTCGGCTGCCTGTTCGGGTCGGTCGAGGTGGTGACGGTGGCCTTCGCCGAGGAGGCGGGCAACCGGTCGTACGCCGGTTGGCTGCTGGCGCTGTGGGCCACCGGGAGCATGGTCGCCGGGCTGGTGCTCGGCACGCTGCCCGGCCCTGGTCGGCCGCTGCGGCGGTTGCGCAGCGGCGCTGCCCTGCTCGCGGTGAGCGTCGCGGTGGCCGCGCTGGCGCAGGGACCGCTGCTGCTGGGCGCGCTGCTGCTGGTGTCGGGCATGACGATCGCGCCGACGCTGATCGCGGCCACCACCCTGGCCGAGCAGTACAGCCCGGCAAGCCGCATCACCGAGGGCATCACCTGGATGACCACCGGCCTGACGATCGGGGTGGCGCCGGGCGCAGCACTCGCCGGCGCCGCCATCGACACCTGGGGGGCGTCACCGGCCTTCGTGGTCCCGATCGCCGGAGGCGTGCTGGCGGCCGCAGCGGCGTGGATGATCCGCGACTCCCCGGCGCGTCGTCGTGGTCGTGCCGCCCGGGAGGGACAAACTGTCGACAAGTCGCCCACGCCGACGGGCGTGGGCCATGGGAGGCGACACGATGCGTGAGCTGGGGCTGGTCGGTCTGAATGCGGACGGAGACCACGTCCTGCTCTCCGGCGAGCAGGGTGAGACCTTCCGGCTCCGCATCGACGACGACCTCCTTGCCGCGCTCGACGCGGGACAAGGCCCCGCGTCCCGCGGTGACCGCCCCCGACGACAGGTGGGAAGAAGCATGGACGCTGCCGCCAGTGCCCTTCGCCCGCGAGACATCCAGGCCCGCATCCGGGCTGGCGAGTCACCCGAGGCGGTGGCGGCCGTCGCCGAGGTGACGGTCGAGCGGATCATGGCCTACGCCGTCCCGGTGCTCGCCGAGCGCGACCATGTCTGCCAGCAGGCCCGCCGCTCCGGGCTGCGCCGCAAGCACGCCTCCGGCCCCGGCCGGTCGCTCGGCCTGGCCGTCGACGAGCACCTGCGCAGCAACGGGTGGAACCCCGACCAGGCCAGCTGGGACGCCTGGCGGCGCGAGGACGGCCGCTGGTCGGTGACGGTCTCGCCCTCGCGCGGTGGCGAGCCGGCCACGTTCTTGTTCGACCTGCCGGGTAGG
>JALYQN010000469.1 GCA_030855835.1 Actinomycetota bacterium
TATCAAGGCCCGAGAACTGTCGGGTCGAGCCGGGCTGCAGTTCTGGCGCAACTCGGTAAGTGGTGCGGTCGAGGTGCGGCCACGACTCGGCGGCATCGACCTCAACGCAGCCCTGCACGCCAACTGACTCAGCCGGTGAGCAGTGCGACATCACTCGGCCCGCGCTACCGGAATGTCGATGCGCTGAGCCGACGCAAGTGACTCCCCGCAACGCGCCCGTACCGTAGACGGTCCGATGACCACCACCCGATCCCGCCCTGCCCGCGCCATCGCCACCGGTGTGGCCGCCGTCGTCGCGCTGGGCGTGCTGGTCGCCGGCAGCGTTTTCGTGCTGCGCGAGGTCGTCGGCCAGCTTCCTGGCGAGCCGGCGTGCACCGCGGAGGTCGGCGACACCACGGTCAGCCTCGACCTGGAGCAGGCACGCTACGCCGCCACGATTGCGGCTGTGAGCGTCCGCCGTGGCATGCCGGCACGGGCCGCCTCGATCGCGCTGGCAGCGGCTTACCAGGAGTCGAAGATCCTCAACGTCGACTACGGCGACCGTGACTCGCTAGGGCTGTTCCAGCAGCGACCGTCGCAGGGGTGGGGGTCGCCGCGGCAGATCCTGGACCCGTACTACTCGACCAACCGGTTCTACTCCGCGCTGGACCAGGTCGACGGCTACGAGGGGCTGCCGATCGACCAGGCGGCCCAGCAGGTGCAGCGCTCGGCCGACGGAAGCGCGTACGCCGCCTACGAGCCTGATGCCCGCGCGCTGGCCTCCGCGCTGACCGGCTACAGCCCGGGCGCGTTCAGCTGCGAGGTCGACGAGCCGGCAGCGACTGGTGAGCAGGCAGGCGACGCCGGGTTGACCCCGACCGCCGAGGCTCTCCGCACCGAGGTGGCCGCCGCGTTCGGCAGGCTGCCAGCCGGTGGTTTCGCGCCGGGCGGCATCCGCACTGGCCATGCGGCCGGCTCCGCGCATTACTCCGGCCAGGCGATCGACTACTTCTTCCGGCCGGCGACCCCGGCAACGAACCGAGCCGGGTGGGCGTTGGCACAGTTCCTCGTCGCGCAGGCCGACCACCTGTCGGTCGCGACCGTGATCTTCGACGACCGCATATGGACCGCGTCCCGCTCCGGTGAGGGGTGGCGCGAGTACGACGAACCGGACGGCTCGGGTGACCCTGACGTGTTACGGCACCTCGACCACGTCCATGTCGACGTCGCCTGACAAGACCATGAATGCGGTCATTGTGGCGCGAATGTTTCACCCGACCGGAGGCGTTATGACGCTAGAGGTGCGGACAGCCGGGCAGCGGCGGAGGCGACTCGCTCGTCGGTGGCAGTGAGCGCCACCCGGACGTGCCGGGCACCGCGCGGGCCGTAGAAGTCGCCCGGCGCGACCAGGATCCCGCGTTCGGCCAGCCAGCCCAGCGAGTCGGCGCACGGCTCGTCGCGGGTCGCCCACAGGTACAGCCCCGCCTCCGAGTGCTCGATGTGGAAGCCCGCCGCCTCCAGCGCAGGCCACAGCAGCCCGCGCCGGCGGAGATAACGGCCCCGCTGCTGCACCACGTGCGCGTCGTCGCGCAGAGCCGCGACCGCTGCGTGCTGCACCGGGGCCGGCATCATCATCCCGAGGTTCTTGCGTACGGCCAACAGCTCCCCCGCCAGCGCCTCGTCACCCACCGCGAACCCGGCGCGGTAGCCGGCGAACCCCGACCGCTTCGACAGCGAGTGCAGCGCCAGCAAGCCGGCCTGTGTTCCGCCGCACACGTCGGGGTGCAGCAAGGACACGGGCTCCGACTCCCAGCCGAGCTCCAGGTAGCACTCGTCGGACACCACCAGCGAACCGCGCTCGCGGCCCCACGCGACCACTTTCGCCAGATGCTCCGCCGGCAGCACCCGGCCGGTCGGGTTCGACGGCGAGTTGACCCACACCAGCGCCGGACGGGCCGGCCCCAGCGCTGTGAGCGAGTCGGCTGCGACCACGTCGCAGCCAGCCAGCCGCGCCCCCACCTCATACGTCGGGTACGCCAACTCGGGCACGACGACGAGGTCGCCCGAGCCGAGCCCCAGGTGCAGGGCCAGCGAGGCCACCATCTCCTTGAGACCGATCGACGGCACCACCGCGCCGACCCCCACCCCGGTGACGCCGAACCGGCGCTCCAGCCACCCCAGCAAGGCAGCGCGCAGCTCGACTGTGCCGGCCGTCGTCGGGTAACCCGGCGCGTCGGCGGCGGCGGCCAGCGC
>JALYQN010000472.1 GCA_030855835.1 Actinomycetota bacterium
GCGCTGGCCGATCGGCTCGCCATCCCCGTTCACCTGATGTCCTCGGAGTCTGCGGCGGCCCGCGCCGGCGGGCTGTCCACACCGGGCGCCGGCGATGACACCACGATCATCGACCTCGGCGGCGGGACGGTCGACGCGGTGTCGGCGACGTCGACCGTGGTGGCAGCCGGCGCCGGCGAGCTGCTGACGCTCTCGGTCGCTGCCCTGACCGGCGCAAGCGCGGCCGCCGCCGAGTGGGTCAAGCGCGGACCGGCGCACCGGGTCGAGGCACCGCAGCTGCTGTTGGGTGAGGACGGGTCCCGCTCCTTCCTGGAGCGTCCGGTGCCCGCCGACGCGGTCGGCATGCTCATCGCGCGGGGACCGGCAGGGCTGCTGCCGTTCCACCGAACGATGGCGCCCGGGGAATGGCGGGCGCTGCGGCTGCGGCTGAAGGTGGACCTGATCGGGGGCAACGTCGCCCGGGCGATGCGCACGCTGGGCGAGGTACCGCGCGCAGTCGTGGTCGTCGGCGGGCCCGCCGGTGATGACGAGGTACTGGCGGCCGTCGGCGGTGCCCTGCCCGCCGGCACCGCGGTCGGCCGCGGCAACGTGGGCGGGTCGGTCGGGCATCGGTACGCAGTGGCCTACGGGCTGCTATGCCTCACTGCGACAGACCGGTGACGATCAGCCTGCGGTCCGCGGGCGCATCTGCAGGACCCGGCCGCTCCCGACGGTCTCGTCACTGGCCCGCGACGCCGGGGTACGCACGGTCATGACCGTCCGGTCGGCCCGGAACAGATCGTGTGAGAACTCGAAGATCCGGCCCCGCCCGTCCTTGGTGGTGCGGGTGATGGACAGCAGCGGGGCTCCTTGTTCCACCTCGAGGATGGACGCCTCGTCCACCCCGGCAGGCACGACCTCAATGTGCTCGACCGCCTCACCGGGCACCGTGCCGTAGTGCTCGCGCAACAGGTCGTACAACGAGTTGCCCAACGGGAGGTCCAGCAGGCCGGGGAACCGCTGCGCGGGCAGCCGCGCGTGCTCCAACGAGATCGGCGCACCGTCGGCGAGCCGGATGCGTACGACATCGGTCAGGTAGCTGCCGACGCCGATGGCCAGCGCCGCAGCGGTTTCCTCGTCGGCGATGACCAAGGCGGTGCTGACGATCCGTGAACCCGCTGTCATGCCCTGCGCCTGGAGCAACGCGGGGACACCGACCACCCGGGACAGGTCGCGCTCCACCTTCTGCCGGAGGACGAACGTGCCGCCGCCGCGGCCCGGGACGCGGCGCACCACCCCGCTGGTCTCGAGGGCGCCCAGCGCCTGCCGGACAGTCGACCGGCTCACCCCGAGGTGGCGCGCGAGGTCGCGCTCGGCGCCGAGCCGCTCACCCGGTCGCAGCTGACCATGGGTGATCTGATCCAGCAGCCGCCGCCGCGTCGCCTCGGCGGCCGGACCGATCCCGGCACCCGGTGCAGTCACGCCGACTAGAACCCCTCCAGCGCGGCAGGCGACTCGGGCAGCACCTGGCCACCGTCGACGACCAGCGTCTGCCCGGTGATGAACCCGGCTTCCTTCGCGGCGAAGAACAGCGCCGCGTTGCCGATGTCCTCGACGCTGCCCAGCCGGTGCTGGGGGATGGCCGCTTCCGTCTCCCGGCGGTAGTTCTCGCCCATCTCGGCCAGACCCTCGGTGACCACGTTTCCCGGCATGACGGCATTGATCGTGATGTGCTTCGGCGCCAGCTCGATGGCCGCGGTACGCAGGAAGCCCAGCTGGGCCGCCTTGCTGGCGCCGTAGTGCGTCCACCCGGGGTAACCAGTGATAGGCCCGGTGATCGACGAGGTCACGACGACCCGACCGTGCCCGCTGGCCTCCAGGGCGGGGATGCACGCCTGGACCGCGAACATCGTGCCTTTGACGTTGCAGGCGAGGACCGCGTCCACATCGGCCTCGGTCAACTCGGTGAACGCCCGGTCGGGAAAGATGCCGGCGTTGGCACACAACACATCGATGCCACCGAAGCGCTCCACGGCAGTGTCGGCGATCCGGCGGCAGTCGGCCACCTTCGACACGTCGGCGGCGACTGTTTCGACCCGCCCGCCCGCCTCCTTGCTGAGATCGTCCGCGGCGGCCTGCAGGGTGGCCTCGTCCCGGGCAGCGAGCAGGACGTGCGCCCCGGTTCGGGCGAACACCCGGGCGATGCCCTTGCCGATGCCCTTGCTGCCGCCGGTGACGATGACCGAGCGACCCTCCAGCGGTGTGAACACGCGTCCTCCTCTGTCTAAGTCCCCGTCGTAGGTGTGTCGTCCTACCTCAGCCGAAGCGGGAGAGGTAGTCCTCGGCCAGCTCGCAGCTGCCTGCTGTGTACTCCGTTCCCATCGAGCGCGCCAGGTCGGTCCCCGAGTGCGACCCGATCCAGGCGACCAGCAGCAACCGTCGCATCAGCACGAACGAGGGGAGCTCCGCCTCGTCTTCCGGGGGCAGCGCACGTACGCTCCGGTAACCGCGCACCCATGACTCGGCGAGCTCGGGCACCCGGGGGTCGTGCTCGAAGAAGCTCACCGCCGCGCCGAAGTCGTAGAGGAACCAGCTCCAGCCCGAGTCGTCGAAGTCGATGACGTATGTCTCGTCGCCGTGCACGAGCAGGTTCGCCAGCCGCAGGTCGGCGTGCACCAGCCCGTAGCGGTGCGACGCCGACCCGAAGCCCGCCAACCGGTCTCGCAGCGTCGCCTCCAGCCGGCTGAGCACTTCGCGCTCGGCGGTACCAACCGCGACCCCCTCCTGCCAGCGACCCCAGCGCGCCCCGGTTCCGAAGCAGCCGTCGTGGTCCCACGCGAACCGGGTGAAGCCTCGCGGTCGGTGCCAACCCAGCGCGTGTTGGTGCATTCGTGCCGTGATCGCGCCCAACAGCTCGAAGGAGGCCGGCAGCCGCCCGTCGCTGGGGGTGGGCTCGACGCCAGGCAGGAACTCGAAGTGCACCACGTACCGCGGGTCGCGGGACCCCTCCTCCGGCAGCGCCAGCAGCCGCCGGCCGTCTGCGGTCGCCAGCACCTCGGGGGTGCGTACCCCGGCGTCGGCGCGGAGCGCGTCGAGCCAGGCCAGCTCCGACTCGATCTCGGCGCCGTCGTGATAGCCGTGCCGATGCACCCGAAGCACCGTCCGTCTCCCCGTAGCGGGGTTGTCGACCGCGTATGTCGCATTCTCGCTGATGTTGAGCAGGGTCAGGGCCGCGTCTGCCGGCACGTCGTGCTCGGCAAGGGCACGCCTGGCCACCGGCTCGAGTCGGGAGGCGACGTCGTCCGCCGACAGGTCGTGCGGTGAGGTCACTGCTCCCGACCCTCCAACGCGGCGAGCACCCGGGTGATCGCGTCGCGGGCGAGCAGCACGTCCTCGGTCGTACCGCCCATGTACACCCGGCCGGCCGCACCGATCATGGACACGTCCACGAGAGTGACACGCGGGGCCACCTTCTCAGCCTCGTTCGCGGCCACGGTGGCGAACAGTGCCGGCGTCACCTCGTGGACAAGCAGCGTCTGACCCGGCAGCAGCATCGACGCCTGCCGGTTGCGGTTGATGATGACGGCATGCTGGTCGCCGACGTCCTCGATGATGTCGCTGAACAGCACCTGCGGCCGCAGCTGGTCGGTGCCGCTCGCGCCAAGGCCGTCGAGGATGGCCTCCCCGGCTTTGCGTACGTCCGCCAGGTCGCTGGCGTGCACCTCCAGCACGCCGAACTGCCGCTCGACGAACAAGATGCCCGGCTCCACCGTCGTGGGGACGGCACGCAGCGCGAGGTCCACCACCCGCTCGATCGCGAGGCCGGGCGCGACCTCGACGATCAGCGAGTGCTGGCCGGCGAACGGTGGGTATCCCCGTGCCCGGGTGGGCGTGCCCAGGTATGCGGCGAGCTGCGGCTGCAGGTCCTCGAGAAGCAAGTAGACGCGCAGCTCCGGGCGCGGCGTGGCAGCCGTCGTCACACCTGCGACCCGGCGATGTCGAAGTGTCTCGACAGCTCCGCGTGCGGGCGGGGGATGACGTGGACCGACACCAGCTCCCCGACCTGCCCTGCCGTCTCGGCGCCCGCCTCGGTCGCCGCCTTCACGGCACCCACGTCGCCGACGATAGTCACCGCCACCAACCCGTCGCCGACCTCCTGCCGGCCGACGATCACCACGTTCGCCGCCTTCACCATGGCGTCCGCGGCGGAGACCGCTGCCACGTAGCCCTTTGTCTCGATCATCCCGATCGCCTGGTTTGCCATGTCCGCTCCTATGACTCGTCGATGGAACCGATGACCAGTGCATCCACTGGCGGATGTGGGTCGGGGAAGTACGCAGCAGCGACCGACCCGGTCGCGACGAGCACCCGCTCGCCCACCCCGCTGCCGAGGACGTCGAAGGCCACGAGACTGGACCCGCCACCGTCCACCTCCACCTCGAGGAACGCACCGTTGGGCAGGCCCTCCACTCGCTTGGTGGCCCACACGTTGCCGACCACGGTTGCCTTCAGCATCAGCGCTCCTTGTCGATCTGGACACCGAGGGACCGTGCCTTGTCCCGGGCCAGCGGCGTCAGCACCGCCCGCCGGCCGACGACGAGCCGGGCGCCCTCGGCGGCTGCCTTCGCGACCGCCCGCTCGGTCACGGCACCGGACTCGACCCTGACGACCGAACCGGTCGCG
>JALYQN010000478.1 GCA_030855835.1 Actinomycetota bacterium
GGTTGAGGTGATGAGCGCACTGGTGAGCTTTGAAAGGGTGTTCGAGGTGCTTGACCTGCGGCCGCTCATCCAGGAGAGGCCCGATGCCCAGGAGGTGCCCCCGGGCCCGGTCGCCGTCGAGTTCGACGACGTCCGCTTCGCCTACCCGTCGGCCGACAAGGTGTCGCTCGCCTCGCTCGAGCAGGTCGCGACGCTGGACACCCGCGGCGGGGTCGAGGTGCTGCACGGCATCAGCTTCCGGGCCGAGCCCGGGCAGGTGGTCGCGCTCGTCGGGTCGTCGGGTGCCGGCAAGTCCACGATCGCGCAACTGATCCCGCGGCTGTACGACGTCGACAGCGGAGCCGTGCGGCTGTCCGGTGTCGACGTCCGCGACCTGACCACCGCCTCGGTTCGCTCAACCCTCGGGATGGTGACCCAGGACGGCCATCTGTTCCACGAGTCGGTGCGGGCCAACCTGCTGTTGGCCCGGCCGGAGGCCACCGACGAGGAGCTCTGGAACGCTCTCGGCCGGGCCAGGCTGGCCGACCTGATCTCCACCCTGCCCGACCGGCTGGACACCGTCGTCGGTGAGCGCGGCTACCGGTTGTCCGGCGGGGAGCGCCAGCGGCTCACCATCGCCCGGCTGCTGCTGGCCCAGCCCCGGGTGGTGCTGCTCGACGAGGCCACCGCTCATCTCGACTCGACGTCGGAGGCGGCGGTGCAGGCGGCGCTCAACGAGGCGCTGGCGGGACGCACCGCGGTGGTGATCGCCCACCGGCTGTCTACCGTGCGGGCGGCCGACCTGATCCTCGTGGTCGAGGACGGGCGGGTGGTGGAGCGGGGCACACACGACCAGCTGCTCGCCGGCGGGGGACGCTACGAGCAGCTGTACCGCACCCAGTTCGCGCCGACCGAGCGCGCACCGGTGCCAGTCCAGCCGGTCGTCTGATCAGCTGATCAGCCGGGCCTGGCGCCGAACCGCCAGCTCGTCCCCGGCGTCCCCGCCGAGCGGCAGCTCCTCGACCCGTTCGCTCGGCAGCTCGGCCAGCGTGCCCTCGATCTCGCGCCACACTCCCCCGATGGCTATGCCGAACACACCCTGCCCGCCGCGCAGCAGATCGATGACCTCGTCCGCCGAGCGGCACTCGTACACGCTGGCGCCGTCGCTCATCAAGGTGACCTGCGTGAGGTCGTCGGTGCCCCGCTCGCGCAGGTGCTCGACGGCGGTGCGGATCTGGTGCAGCGAGACGCCCGCGTCGAGCAGCCGCTTGATGATCTTCAGCAGCAGGATGTCGCGAAAGGAGTACAGCCGCTGGGTGCCGGAACCGGTGGCCCCACGCACGGTCGGCTCTACCAGCCGGGTCCGCGCCCAGTAGTCGAGCTGGCGGTAGGTGATGCCGGCGGCGCGGCAGGCTATCGGACCCCGGAAGCCGGCATCTTCGGCCACCGGCGAGACGTCGTCGGCGAACAGCAGGCCACGCTCATTGGCCTGCCGGGCCGCTTCGGCGGTCTCGGCGTCGCTGCGACCGGGCCCCGGCTGGTGTCCGATGTCTCGCGTGCCTACCACCCCACCAACGTACGGACGCGCACCACGGCGGGTCAACGACATCGCGGCGAGTCCGACCGGTTACTGCCCGCTGCCGTGGAAGTCCTCGGGGGTCACCTGGTCGAGGAACTCGCGGAACTTCTCCACCTCGGTCTCCTCTTCCTCTGGCACCGCCAGGCCGGCGGTGTCGAGGACCGCCTCTTCGCACAGGATCCGCGACCCGGTGCGCAGCGCCAACGCGATGGAGTCCGAGGGACGGGCGCTGACCTCGGTGCCCTGGTCGAAGACGAGGACGGCGTAGTAGACACCCTCCTTGACCTCAGTGATCCGGACCTCGGCGAGCTGGCGGCCGAGGGCGTCGAGCAGATCACGCATCAGGTCGTGGGTGAGGGGCCGCGGTGGGGTCACACCTTGTTGGGCGAACGCGATGGCGGTGGCCTCGCCGGCGCCGATCCAGATCGGCAGGTAACGGCTTCCGTCCACCTCCCGCAGCAGCACGAGAGGCTGGTTGGTTGGCTGCTCGACCCGCACGCCGACGACGTCCAGTTCCCTCACGCGGTCACAGTACCCCCGGGTCTCCGGTCAGTGCCTGCCCACGCCGTCGCGCACCAGCGTGCTGTGCAGCCGCAGAACAAGGGTGGCCAGCTCGCTCACCGTGTCCTGTGCCCGGGCGGGCGCGCCGGCGTCACGCTGGCGGCGCAGCGGTGCCACCACCTGCTCACAAAGGTCCAGCTCACGGTCTGCGGCGGTCTTCACCGCGCGCAGGTGTCGAGGTTCGACTCCGTACCCGGCGAGCTCGCCGACGGTGGTGGCGACCAGGAGCGCGGTTGCGTCGTAGTGCCGCTCCCCCGCCGTCGGTGAGCCGCCGGGGCGTACCAGGCCGAATCCCTCGATCTGGCCGAGCAGCTCGTCGTCGACCCCGGCGGCGTCGCAGAGCTCCCGGCGGGACAGGCGCAGCTCTGTGTGCTCGGCCACGCCGGGCTGGGACGGGTCGTGGGCCAGGACAACCGTGGGAGGTCTCGGCGTGGCGGCGGTGCCGGTCGGGATGCTCAGCCCGCGGTCGATGGCGTCGAGGTGCTCGCGGATCACCTTCAGCGGGTAGTAGTTCTCCTTCTGCGCGGTGAGGATGTAACGCAGCCGGTCCACGTCGGCGGAGGAGAACTTGCGATATCCCGCCGCTGTCCGCTCTGGCTCGATCAGTCCCTCGGACTCGAGGTAGCGAATCTTGGAGATCGACACGTCCGGGAAGTCGCGGCGGAGACGGTCGAGAACCTCGCCGATGCTGATCCGCCGACGCGTCGACGGCAGCGATGAGCTCACCGGCCACTGCTGGCGGAGTCGGCTGCGCTCGGATAGTAGACCAGCCGGTACTTGCCGACCTGCACCTCGTCACCCCCGGTTAGAAGCACCTCGTCGATCCGGTCCCGGTTCACGTACGTGCCGTTGAGGCTGCCGACGTCGGCGACCCGGTAGCCGTCGGCGGTGCGGCGGAATGTGGCGTGGCGGCGGGAGACCGTCACGTCGTCGAGGAAGATGTCGCTGTCGGGATGACGGCCGGCCGACACCTCCTTGGTGTCCAGCAGGAACCGGCTGCCGGCGCTGGGGCCGCGTTGCACCACCAGCAGCGCGCTCCCCGGCGGCAGCCCGTCCAGGGCCGCGACGTCCTCGGCGTTGAGCTCGCCGCCGTCACCTGCGGTGTCCGGCTCGATCGGCATGAGAGTGACCGTCGACGAGGTCGCACCCGGCCCGCCCGGGTCACCCGACATCAGCCGGTGGCCGCACTGCGAGCAGAAGCGCGCCGTAGATGGGTTCTCGTGACCACACTCGGTGCAGAACGGCATTGGTGACCTCCTCGAGACCTCAGGGTGTCAGCCCAAGGGTGCCAGGGCCAGGCTGTCAGGACGCGATCTGCTCGCCGTACCCGGCTGCATCGAGCAGGCTGTCGAGGGCGCTGGGGTCGTCCAGCTTCACCCGGAGCAGCCAGCCCTCGCCGTACGGGTCCGAGTTGATCAGGTCCGGCGCCTGCTCCAAGGCGTCGTTGCGTGCTACGACGGCGCCGGAGACCGGGGCGTACACGTCGCTGACCGACTTGGTCGACTCCAGCTCGCCGACCGACGTCCCACCCCCAAGCGCCTCCCCGACCTCCGGCAGCGACACGTAGACAATGTCGCCGAGGGCGTCCTGGGCGAAGTCGGTGATGCCGATGGTGACCTCGTCGTCGCCTTCGCGACGTACCCATTCGTGCTCGGGCGTGTAGTGCAGCTCGTCGGGGATCACGGCGCTCCTGTCAGGTAGACGGATCGGCGAACTCGGTGTCCGGCTCGGGTGCCAGGGACTCGACCAGCACGCGTTCGGACGCGGCGACTGCGACCGTACCTCCCAGCGCTTCGACCTCGTCGGCGAGACCGCCGGGAAACGTCACCGCCTCGGCGAGGGTCTCGCGCGCGCCGATGGCCTCGATGATGTACGGCGCGGACACGGTGCGCCCGTCGACCGCCAGCGAACCGCCGGAGGGGTCCGGCGCGTCGCCGAACCAGGTCTGCGCCACGATCCTGGCCTCGTTGTTCACCTCCAGCGCCTCGGCGCCGGCGTCCCTGAGCTCCTCCACCGCGTTCAGCAGCGTGGTCGCGCCGACGGTGCCGTCGGGGTCCTCGATGGTGACGGCGATGCCCGGACCGGTGGCGCCCACCTGACCCGACAGCAGCTGCACCATGTCGAGGCGGTTCTGTGCCTCGTCCAGAGCCGCCTCGCGCTGCTCGGTGCTCGCCTCGAGCTCGGCGCGGGTCTGCTCGAGCTCGCTCAGCTGGGCCAAGGTGCGACTTTGTGCCGCCGACACCGTCTCCAGCAGCTGGACCAGGTCGCCGCGGCGCGCGCCGGCGTACTCGCTGCCGGAGTCGACCGAGCGGACCTGCACCGCGGCCGCGAAGCCCAGCAGGCCCAGCAGGACCGCAACCAGCACCTGGCCGCGACCGGGCCGGGCGGTGAGCCCGTGCCAGGCGCGCTGGCGTGGGTCGGCCGGCTCAGGCATGGAGCAGCTTGCGGCGAATGGCGGCGACGTTGGAGAAGATCCGGATCCCGAGGACGACCACGACGCCGGTGGACAGCTGCCCGCCGACGCCGAGCTGGTCACCGAGGTAGACGATCAGCGCCGCGACCAGCACGTTGGACAGCAAGGATATGGCGAAGACTCGCTCGTCGAAGATGTCGTCGAGGTAGGCACGCAGCCCGCCGAACGTGGCATCCAGTGCAGCGACGACGGCGATCGGCAGGTAGGGCTCCACCCCGGCCGGCACGTTCGGCTCAAGGAACAGCCCGACCACAATGCCGGCCGCCAGGCCGAGCAGGGCGATCACGGCCCGGCCCCCGGTCCCCCGACCCGGCTCGGTCCGGGCACGGCTTGCCGCACCCCGAGCTGGGGTCCGCCGGGCAGCTTCAGGTCGTCACCGCTCTCGATCTCGAAGCCGATGCCGAAGTTACTGCGCAGGTCTACGAGTCCCTGCCCGGCCGGGGTCTCCAGCAGTCGGGCCGGCAGCGAGTCCGGGTCCCCCACGGCCGAGACCACGTAAGGAGGGCTGAGTGAGCGGAAGTTGACCGTGATCGCCTCACCGGCGGTCCGGATCGCGCTGAGCGCGGTGAGGCGCTGGCCGTTCACCGCGACCGCCTCGGCCCCGGCCTGCCACAGACCGTTCACCAACAGCTGCAGGTCGGTGTCCAGGATCGTTCCTTCGGCACCGCCGCTGGGCGAGTCGTCGAGCGTTACCCGGACCCCCGGACCCTGCACCGGCACGGCGCCGACGACGACGTCCAGCTGGGCCAGGCGGTCCTCCACGTCGTCGACCGAAGCGTTGACGCCCACCGACCGATCCCGCAGCGCCGCCACGTCCACGGCCAGGTCCTCGACGCGCGATCGGGCTGCCGCCACGTCGGCCTGCTCGGCGTCGATGCGGCTCAGCAGCGCCTCGCGGTCCTGCTCGTCGGCCGACCGGCCGGCCTGCGTCTGCAAGGCCGACACCGTCACCAGCACACCGACGACGGCCACGGCCACCACGTACCCGCCGATGCCCCGGCGCCGGCGCGGCTCGCCCGGCGTGCGGCGACCGGCGGCAGCGACGTACTCGTCGTCATCGTCTGGGCGGGTGAGGCGGGCGAGGAGGTCGGTGGGCGCGTCCCTCACGTCGCCCGCTCCGAGTGCGCCAGCGGTGGGGTGTTGACCAGCAGGGTGCGCACCTGCCATGCGTACAGCAGACCGGCCCACCAGTAGAGCCCGACACCCCAGATCGTGAACGCCCAGCCGACCACCTTGGCCAGGTCGGCAAGCGTCCCGGTGTCGTCGCCGAGCAACAGCAGCGGGAAGGCGTACAGCAGCGCGGCCGTCGCGGCCTTGCCCAGGTAGTGCACCGGCAAGGCGCTGTAGCCACGGGTGCGCAGGAACGGCACCAGGCTGAACAGCAGCACGTCGCGCATCGGCAAGATCACCGCCAACCACAGCGGGATGATGTCTCGCAGCACCAGTCCGACTAGCACGGCGAGGATGTAGAGCCGGTCGGCTACAGGGTCGAGGATCTGCCCGAGCGACGAGGTCTGGTTGAGCCGGCGAGCCAGGTTCCCGTCCAAGTAGTCGGTGAATCCGGACACCATGAGCACGACCAACGCCCAGCCGTCGGCCTCGGGTCCGAGCACCAGCCACAAGAACAGCGGCACTCCCGCGAGGCGCAGCAGGCTCAGCACGTTGGGAACGGTGAGCACGCGGTCGTCGCTCACGTTGCAGCGCCACCTCTCCGTACTGCTCCGGCCACGCAAAGGGTACCCAGCCTGGCTCCTGACTAGGCTCGCGCCGAGCGGCATCGTCGACCTCGAGGCGGATCAGATGGAACAGCGCAGGCTCGGCCGGTTGGGCCACCACAGCTCGGTGCTGCTGTACGGCGCGGCGGCGCTCGCCGAGGTGGACCAGGACACCGCCGACAGATCAGTGCAGGAGGCGCTGGACGCGGGCATCAACCACTTCGACGTGGCAGCCGACTACGGCGACGCCGAGCTGCGCCTCGCGCCGTGGATGGCCCAGATCCGGCCGCAGATCTTCCTCGCCACCAAAACCGGGCTGCGGAGCCGGGACGAGGCATGGGCGCAGATCAACGACTCGCTGCGGCGGCTGCGGACCGACCGGGTGGACCTGCTACAGCTGCATGCGATCGGCGACCGCGACGAACTGGACCGTGCGACCGGCCCCGGAGGCGCGCTCGAGGCGGCGTTGCGCGCCGAGGAAGAAGGGCTGGTCGGCGCGGTGGGCATCACCGGGCACGGGCCCGATGCTGCACAGACCCACCTGGAGGCGCTGCGCCGACACCCGTTCGCGACCGTACTGACCCCGCTGAACCCGGTGTTGTGGCGGGACGAGAGCTTCCGCGCCGCATACGAGGAGCTGGTGGCAGAGGTGCGCCGGCAGGACGCCGCCTTGATGACGATCAAGACCGTGGCGCGCCGAAACTGGCCAGGCGGTCCGGACAGCGCGGCGTACAGCACGTGGTACGAGCCGTACGACAGCGCCGAGCGGATCCAGGCAGCCGTCTCCTGGGTGTTGGCGCACGAGGAGCTGACCGGGCTAGCCACCGCCGGCGACGTGCGCCTGTTGCGCCACATCGCCGACGCCGAGCAGGACCGGCTTCCGGCGCCGGAGGCCGAACGCGTTCTCGGCACCGACCCGGCGTACGCCTCGCCGTTCGTCGACATGCCGATCTGAGGGGTATTGCCCCGTCTTGACAGGCCGCGCGGCTGGGAGAACGTTGACACTCGGCGACTCCGGGACACGCTCGGAGCCGCGGAGGAGGCGTCATGGACGGATTCGTGCAGATCATCGAGTGGAAGACCTCACGCATCGACGAGGTGGAGAAGGTCCAAGAGGAGTGGCGAGAGCGGTTTCCTCAGATGGGGCCGA
>JALYQN010000498.1 GCA_030855835.1 Actinomycetota bacterium
GTCCCTTCGCTGGCCCGACACGGATGAGTCGCTTGGCGCTACCCATCCTTGCCGCGAAGGGCCTGCTCTCACCGCAACCTCAGCCCACCCGACCCGTCATCAACGTCTTGCCCCGCAACAGCTAGCCGGAGGTGGCGGCCAGTGACCGACCCGGGCGAACCAGGGACCCGAGCAGGCCGAGCCCGGCGCAGGTCAGGAACGCGGCGGCGGCGCCGGTGACGTCGGTGAGCAGGCCGGCAAGGGGCGCTCCGATTGCCTGACCGAGGGCTATCGCCAAGAAGCCGAGCCCCACACCCGCGGCGGCGCGTGCGGGGTAGAGGCGGGTGCTCCAGAGCAGCACCAGGGCCGTCAGGATGATGTACGAGGCCCCGAACACCGCGGCGGCCGCGAAGACGGCGGCCGAGTTGCCGGGCAGCAGCACCAGCAGCACCGTGGCGGCGGCCATGACGGCCATCCCCGTCGTCCAGGAGCGGGCGAGCCCGACGTGCGCGGCGAGGTCGCCGCCGAGAGCACCGACAACGCCTGCCGCGCCTAGCACGGTCCACATCGAGGTCGACACCAGGCTGCTGGCCCCGCCCACGCTGGTCACGAGCTCCCGCCCGAAGGTCCACACTGCCACGCTGCTCGCTCCCATCAGCAAGGCAGCCAGGACCATCGCGGCTGTGCCGGGGACGTATCCGCGCTGCGGCGGGTCGGTGGCCTCAGCGGACCGGGCGACGGGTTCGGCGGTGGCGGGCGGCACCGTGACCCATACCCATACGGTCACGGCGGCGGCGAGCAGTGAGAACAGGGCCCACGCCCAGCGCCACTGGTCGAGCAGCGCCAGCGCGACCGGGCCAGAGACGAGGACCCCGATGCCGGTGCCGGCGTTGACGATGGTCTGTGCCCGCTCTTGCACCCCGGCGTGGATCCAGCGGCTCACCGCCGCGGCCAGCGGCGGCGAGGCGAGCCCGGTACTCGACCCGGCGATCAGCACTCCGGCCGCCAGCACGTACGGGCCCGGGGCGAGCGCGACGGTCGCCGTTCCCACCGTCGCCACCACTCCGGCTGCGACCGCGAGGCGGCGGGCGCCGAACCGTTCGGTGAGGACCAGGCTCACCACGATCGCTACGCAATAGCCCGCGTAGCTGCCCGCGCCGACGACGCCGGAGACCGAGGAGCTCATCGCGAAGTCAGCCCGCAGCTCCGGGGCGAACAGGCCGTAGGCGAACCTGGCGAAGCCGTAGCAGGTGCCGATCAGCGCGGTGCCGGCGGCGACCATGCCCCACCGCGCGGCGTCGGTGCGTCGAGCCGAGGCCGTGGCAGGTGCAGCACTCATCGATCGTCGACCATCGTTGGTAAAACGAACGTTCTATACATTGGCCGCTAGGCTACGGCTCGTGGGTCCACCGCGGCAAGCACCGGCTCCCCGCGACCGCCTGCTGGCCGCCGCGGACGAGCTGTTCTACAGCGAGGGGATCACCTCGACCGGCGTTGACGCGGTGATCGCGCGCGCCGGGGTCGCGACCGGCTCGCTCTACAACAACTTCGGCGGCAAGGACGCCCTGGTCGCGGCCTACCTCGAGGCCCGTGACCTCCGGTGGCGACACGAGTGGGAGACCAGCATCGCCGACGCCCGTGACCCCAGCACACGGGTGTTGGCGATCTTCGACGCCATGCAGCGCTGGACCAGCGCGACCCCGGCGCACCGGGGCTGTGCGCACGCGGCTGCCGCGACCCAGGTCAAGGACGGCAGTCCAGCCATGACGGCCGCCATGGCACACAAGCAGCACCTGAGGCAGCGCATGTGTGAACTGGTCGCCGCTACTGGCGTACGCGATCCGGTCAACCTCGCTCAGGACATCCTGCTGCTCTACGAGGGCATGTTC
Source organism: Actinomycetota bacterium (assembly GCA_030855835.1). GTDB lineage: Bacteria > Actinomycetota > Actinomycetes > Propionibacteriales > Nocardioidaceae > JACCVL01. The sequence continues at coordinate 1,869 of JALYQN010000498.1, forward strand.
GCCATGCTGGCGATGGACCCTGGTGTCGCGCCCATCCAGCGGGCACGGAGGCTGGCCGACGCGCTGATCCGCGCCGAGATCGCCGAGACTCGCTGATCGCCGAGACACGCTGAGCCAGTCTGACGGTCGTTCAGGCGAGATCGGGGACGAGCGAGGCGAGCAGCTCACGGGTGCGGTCCACCGAGCCGGCACCGACAGCGAACACCACCGGCCAGAACTCGGTCACCCCAACCTGTGCGTACGCCCGCATCTCGGCCTCGACGGCCGCCTCGTCACCGACCACCGCGATGTCACCTGGCGCGGTGATCTGCTCCCGCTCGAACTGCCGTTGGTAGTTGGGCAGCCCGCCGTACCGGGCGAACGTCGCGCTGGCCGCCTCCCGCGCCGCGGTGGCGTCGTCAGTGACCGCCACCGGCAGCGCGGCGACGACCCGGGCCGGCGGGCGACCGGCTCCGCGAGCCGCGTCCTGCACACCGGGGATGATCTGGCCCTCGAGCGTGCGCTTGCCGGCCAGCCAGGTGACCACCCCGTCCCCGAGCTCCCCGGCCGTACGCACCATCCTCGGCGACAGGCCGCCGACCAGCACCGGAACCGGGCTGGTGCCCGGGACGACGAGCTCTGCCTCGACGCGGAAGAACTCGCCGCGGAACGTCGCCCTTCCCTCGTGCAGCAGCGGACGCAGCACGGACAGGTACTCACGCATGTACGCGGCGGGCTTGGCGTACGCCAGGCCGTGCATCTGCTCGATCACCGGCCGGTGCGAGACGCCTACTCCGAGCCTCAGCCGGCCACCGACCAGTGCCTGCACGGTCGCCGCCTGCTGGGCGAGGGTGACCGGGTGCCGGGGGTAGACCGGAACCACACCGACGCCGAGCTCGATGCTGCTCGTACGGGTCCCGGCCGCCAGCAGGCTGCTCAGTGAGTCGATCCCGCGAGAGAAGTGCACGCACCACCCGGCCGCGAAGCCGGCCGCCTCGGCGGTGGCGGCCTGCGCGGCCAGGCTTGCAGGCTCCGCGGACGCGCCCAGCGCCTCGCTACCGAGGTCCATGGCGATTCGCATTGCCGGACGATATGCCAGCCGGCGGGCGAGATGCCGGATATGGGCGTAGCGTCCGCGACCAGGAGAAGCTGGCACATGGGCGGGCGGTGGGATGTCAGGTCACGAGGCACGGGAAGCGTCCCTGCTACTGCATGAGCAGATGTGCTTCATCCGACTGTTCGCAGACAAGGTGGACGTGCTGTACCGGCAGGGCCTCGTTCGTGGGCCGGCCCACCTCGGGCAGGGCCAGGAGGCGGTGGCGGTCGGCGTCGCCTCCCTGCTCGGGACCGACGACTACTCGCTGGCGACCTACCGTGGCCACGCGCACGCGCTAGCCAGGGGCGCACCGGCTGGTGCAGTACTGAAGGAGCTGCTCGGCCGCGAGGGCGGGATCTGCGCCGGCAAGGGCGGCTCGATGCACATCACCAGCGTCGAGCACGGCTTCTACGGCTCGTACGCGATCGTCGGCGCGCACCTGCCCATCGCGTGCGGGCTGGGGTGGGCCAGCCGCATCCAGAGCACGGGCCGGGTGGTCGCGTGCTTCTTCGGCGACGGCGCCACCAACATCGGCGCCTTCCACGAGGCGCTGAACCTGGCCACGGTCTGGAAGCTTCCGGTCGTCTTCGTCTGTGAGAACAACGGCTACATGGAGTACACCCCGATCGCGGAGATGATCTCGGTCGGCCGGCCGGCCGCCGACCGCGCATCGGCCTACGGACTGGAGCCGATCGTCGTGGACGGCAACGACGTCCAGGCCGTACGAGAAGTGGCCGGCGCCGCCATCGCGGCCGCCCGGGACGGAAAGGGCCCGGCGCTGATCGAGGCGCTGACGTACCGGCTCGGCGGGCACTCGGCCGCCGACCCGGGCAAGTACCGGGACGCCGACGAGGTGGACGGGTGGAAGCAGCGCGACCCACTGGTCAAGCAGCGGGCGGTGCTGGCGGAGGCTGGTGTATCGGCCGACGAGGTGCAGGCCACCGAGGACCGGCTGCGCAAGGAGGTCCAAGCCCTGGCCGAGGACGCCCAGGCAGCGCCGGTGCACGATCCCGCGAGCGCGTGGACCGACATGTGGAGCGACGGGAGCGCGCAGTGGCGAAACTGACCTTCCGGAACGCGGTCGCCGCAGCCCTGGCCCAGGAGATGGAGCGCGACGAGCGGGTCGTGCTCATCGGCGAGGACATCGGCTCCGGTGGCGTGTTCAAGACCACGAAGGGGCTGCGCGACACGTTCGGCCCGGACCGGGTCTGGGACACCCCGATCTCGGAGGAGGCCATCATCGGCGCCGCGATGGGCGCGGCGATGGCTGGGTTGCGCCCGGTGGCCGAGGTGATGTTCTCAGACTTCTACGCCACCTGCTGGGACCTGGTCGCCAACGAGGTGGCCAAGGCGCGGTACATGACCGGCGGTCAGGTCAGCCTGCCGCTGGTGATTCGAGGGGCCAACGGCGGCGGGCTCGGCTTCGGCAGTCAGCACAGCCAGGCGCTGGAGAACTGGGCGCTCGCCGTGCCGGGCCTCAAGGTCGCGTCGCCGTCGTGCGCCTCGGACATGGCCGGCCTGCTCGCCGCCGCCGTTCGCGACGACGACCCGGTGCTGGTGTTCGAGCACAAGGCGTTGATGGGCAGCTTCGAGGACTGCCCGGACGGTGAGCATCTGGTCCCGCTCGGCCAGGCGGCGGTCGTACGTGACGGGACCGACGTGACGTTGGTGGCGCTTTCCGCGACGGTCGGGATGTGCCGCAGCGCCGCGGACGAGCTCGCCGGGCACGGCGTCAGCGCCGAGGTGATCGACCTGCGCACGCTGGTGCCGCTGGACGCCCAGTGCGTGCTGGACTCCGTACGCCGCACCGGCCGGGTGGTGATCGCGGAGGAGAACCCCGGTCAGCTCGGGTGGGGCGCCGCGGTCGCGGCGATCCTGGCCGATGAGGCGTTCGGCAACCTGGTCGCGCCGGTGACCCGGGTGTCCGGGGGGCACGTCCCACTGCCCGTCGCCAAGGAGCTCGAGCAGGAGGTCAGCACGTCCGCGGAACGGGTGGTCGCCGCGGTCACCGGCCTGATGGACCACAAGGACGGGGCGAATCGAAAGGGTTGATGCAGAATGCGAATCCGTAGCGAGGACGTGCTCCTCCCTACCTCGGCAATCAACGCGTTCCCGCGTCCGCACTGGCTGCAAGGCCGGGTGCTGGGCACGCTGAGCGAACCGGTCTACCGCAGCCACAACCTGCGGGTGGCCTACGAGGACGCGACCAAGCTGTGCGCGCGGGAGCAGGAGCTCGCCGGCCTCGACGTGCTGACCGACGGCGCGCAGTTCTACGAGTGGGAGGCGCCTGGCTTCCAGCTCGAGCCGATCTTCCACTTCATCCCGGAGAACCTCGGCGGCTTCGAGCCGTACGGGCCCCCCGGTGACGGCGCAAAGTACAAGCCGTTCTACAAGGCTGCCGTCACCAGCAAGATCGAGTGGAAGCGGCCGATGTTCGAGTCAGTCGTGACCGCCATGCAGGGCGCTACCGACAAGCCGTTCAAGGTGGGCTTCCTCGGCCCGGCGCAGCAGTCGATCATCGTCGACGACCAGTTCTACGGCGACCCGATCAAGGTCGCCCAAGACCTCGCGGTGGCGATGAACCAGGAGCTGAAGTACCTGGTGAGCATCGGGCTGGAGGCGGTGCAGCTGATCGACGTGCTGGCGCCGTACACCCAGGACATGTGGCAGGTCGACGTGCAGAACACCATGTTCGACGGCGTGGACGCGCTGAAGTTCTGGCACGTCTGCTACGGCAGCGTGGACGGCCAGCGCGACGTGTTCGACCCCAAGTCCATCGACATGATGCCGCTGTTCCGGGAGTCCACCGCCGACGTCATCCACGTCGAGTCCTGCAGCGCCGAGTTCTCCGACCTGAAGCCGTTCCACGACTTCCCGACCGACAAGGTGCTGGGCCTCGGCGTGGTCGACGCCAAGAACACGCACGTCGAGACGCCCGAGATCATCGCCGACCGGATCCGGGCGCGGCTGGAGATCGTCCCTCCCGACCGGCTGCTGGTCGCCCCGGACTGCGGCCTCGGCTACTTCAGCCGGACCGCGGCGTACGCGAAGCTGCGCAACATGGGCGAGGCGGTGGCCACCGTACGCGCGGAGCTGTAGGCCCACCCCTGCCGCGACATGCGAAATGCGGGAAACTGGCGGTGGAGACCGGACAAATCGGGCACCGCATCGCCAGAACCCCGCAATCCGCGGAGGTCTAACCGATGCCCGGTGGACCGTTGAGCAGCATGAGCATGGGCATGCCCGTGACTGTAGGCGCGGCTGTCGGCACACGATGAGACATTCCCGTTGCCCCGAAAGGGAATGTCTCATCGTCGGGCCGGTGGGGCTGGCTACCCCCTGCCGAGCTCGTCGCGGACGATCTGGGCGCCGTCGGCGAGCGCGCGAAGCTTGGCCTTGCCGATCATGCGCGGCAGGTTGATCAGACCGCAGTCGGTGGACAGGCCCAGCCGCTCGGCCGGCACGTAGTCCAGCACCTTGCGGATCCGGTCCGCGACCTCCTCGGAGGTCTCGGTGATGGTGGACTTGACGTCGACGATGCCCGCGACGAAGTCCTTCTGCCAGTTGTTGTCCTTCAGCGGCTGGAGGTCGTCGGCCCCGATGCGGCCGACCTCGTAGTTCAGCGCGTCGATGTGGGCGTCGCTGACCTGCGGGAAGATCGCCAGCGCGCGGTCCGGGGCCGCCGACGCCGACGTCCGGTGGTCGAGCACCCAGGCGCCGTTGTCCTTGTCCTCGTCCTCGTCGGGGAAGTAGCCGGGCGTCCCTGAGTAGTTGCCCCAGCAGGTGTGCACCCAGAACTGGCAGCCCACGCCCTCCACCGCGGTGTTGAGGGCCTCGATCTCCCAGTCACCCATGCCGTACGGCCACACGAACTCGTCCAGCTGGATGATGTCGCAGCCGCTGTCGGCGAGCTGCTTGAAGTCCTCGTTGAACGCCTTCGCGATCGCCAGCGCCAGCTCCTTGGTCTCCTTGTAGTACTCGTTGGTGGTGGCCGCGGCCAGCACCTGGATGCCGGTGTAGGAGATCTTCACCGGCTTCTTGGTCGCCTTGCGGGTGGCCCGGAGGGTCGCCAGGTGGAACGGGTGCTCGCGGCGCACCTCGCCCACGCAGGTGGGCGAGAACAGCGTGGAGTAGATCGGCAGCCCGATCGGGGGCCCGGACATCTTGTAGCCGCCGAGCCGCTGGTAGTAGTGGTAGATGATCTGCCCGTACGGAGAGTCCCCGCCGTAGACCCTGCCGTCGCTGATGACGTCGAGACCCGAGGACTCCTGGTCCTGCACGACCGCGCCGACCGCGTCCTCGAACGCCTCCCGGCTGATCGAGTCGTACACGAACTCGCCCTGCGGGAAGACGGCGTACGCATGCCCGTCGTACCAGCGTGGGTTGGGGTAGTTGCCCACCATCGTCGTCGGCAGTACCACGTCCTGGGATCCGATCCGCATGCTTGGCCCTTCGTCGTCGGGGCCGCGGGTCTGCCGCCCCGGTCACCGGAGGGTACGGCGCGGACTGGCTCAGTTCTCCGTCGTGGGATGGCCAATCACCGGCGCCGGCTCGTCCTGACCGGGTGAAAACTCGACCCTGATCCTCCAGTCGACGACCACCGCACCACCGGGGGTCGCCAGCACCGGGTTGAGGTCGAGCTCGGCGATCTCCGGTACGGAGGCGACCAGGTCCCCGGCGGCGCGGACGACCTCCGCCAGCGCGGTGACGTCGACCGGCGGGGCACTGCGCACGCCGCCCAGCAGCCCCGAGCCACGCAGGCCGGACAGCAGCTGCCGGCACGCCTCCAGGTCGAGCGGCGCGAGGCCACCGGCGACGTCGTCGAGGACCTCGACATGGATTCCGCCGAGCCCGACCAGCACCGCCGCGCCGAACTGCGGGTCGCGTAACCCGCCCACGATGACCTCGAGGCCGGCCACCTCGGGCTGGACGAGGACCCGCGCATCCGGCGCCAGCCGGAGCAGGTGCTCGGCGGCGGCACGTACGGCGCTCGCGTCGGCCAGGCCGACCCGTACGCCCCCGGCATCGCTCTTGTGCACGAGGTCGGGGTGCGCCACCTTGGCCACGACGGGGTACCCGAGCCGGTCCGCCGCAGCCGCCGCCGCGTCCGGTGAGCTGCAGGTCACCGTCTCCACCACGGCGATCCCGGCGGCGCCGAGTAGCCGGGATCCCGTATCC
>JALYQN010000518.1 GCA_030855835.1 Actinomycetota bacterium
ATCCTTCTCAATCTGGACCACCATCGAGGAGTGCCTCAACCCCCCGGTCATCTGGGAGAAAGACAAGGGCTGGTTCACGACCGCCCCCTTCAGCGAGCCCGAGGTGTTCCACTTTCCCGAGGGCATCGGGCCCGTCGAGTGCGTCAACGTCGAGCACGAGGAGGTGCTCCTCATGCCGCGCTGGGTGGACGCGAAGCGGGTCACCTTCAAGTACGGCTTGGGCGATGAGTTCATCGGCGTGCTGAAGACGTTGCACAAGCTCGGACTGGACCGCACCCTCACGGTGCGAGTCGGCGGCGTGGACGTCAGCCCGCGCGACGTGGTCGCCGCGTGCCTGCCCGACCCGGCGTCGCTGGGGGACAAGATGCGGGGCAAGACCTGCGCCGGGCTCTGGGTCACCGGCACGGGCCAGGACGGGCAGCCGCGGTCGACGTACCTCTACCACGTGGTCGACAACGAGTGGTCGATGCGCGAGTACGGCCACCAGTGCGTGGTGTGGCAGACCGCGGTTAACCCCGTGATAGCCCTGGAGCTGCTGGCGACGGGTGTGTGGTCGGGCGCCGGTGTGCTCGGCCCGGAGGCGTTCGACGCGGTCCCGTTCCTCGACCTGCTCGCCGCCCACGGCCCGTCCTGGGCCCAGCGCGAACTCCCCACCCCCGATGCGTCATGACGAGCGAGGCAGGGGAGCGGGTGGTCACAGGAGGCCGGCGTCGTGCACGCGGATCGCCACCTGCACCCGGTTGTCGGCGTCGAGCTTGGTGAGCAGCCGCGACACGTGTGCCTTCACCGTCGCCACGCTCATGTACAGCTCGGCGGCGATGTCCGCGTTCGAGCGCCCCTGCCCGACGGCCACGGCCACCTCCAGCTCGCGGTCGGTCAGCTGATCCAGCTGTACCCGCGCGCGGCGCTGACGGTCGCCGTCCGAGCTGACGCTCACCTGGCGGATAAGGGTCGCGGTCACGCTAGGCGACAGCATCGGCTCGCCGTCGGCCACTTTCCGCACCGCGTCGACGATCGCGGCCGGGGGAGTGTCCTTGAGCAGGAAGCCGCTCGCTCCCGCCCGCAGGGCGTGGAGCACCTGCTCGTCGGCGTCGAAGGTGGTCAGAACGATCACGGCGGGACCGGTCGCGCGCTCAGCGAGCCGCGCCGTGGCCTCCAGCCCGTCCATCCGCGGCATCCGGATGTCCATCAGCACCACGTCCGGTGCGGTACGCCCAGCCAGGTCGAGCCCTTCTGCGCCGTCGCCGGCCTCGCCCACGATCTCCACGTCGGTTGCACCGCCGAGAATCAGCGTCAGGCCGACCCGTACGAGGGGGTCGTCGTCGACTATCAGCACCCTGATCATGGCCAGATCACGGACCCGATCATCGGGGCCACGGCAGCCAAGCGCGCACGACGTACTCCGACGAGCCGTTGGGACCGTGCTCGAACCGGCCACCGGTGAGGATCACTCGCTCGGCGAGCCCGATCAATCCCAGACCGGACGGCGGTGGTACCGCCGGCCCCAACGGCGCCGGCAAGTCGACCACGATGCGGATGGTGGTGGGTCTCACCCCACCATCCGCCGGGCACGCCCGGGTCCTCGGCGTGCCGTACGCCGAGATCCCCAACCCAGGTCTCCACGTCGGTGTCCTGCTCGACGCGTCCGCCCAGCACGCCGGCCGTACGGGTCGCGAGGTGCTGGCGCTGGACGCCCTGCTGATGGGGCTTCCCGCGACCCGCGTCGACGAGATGCTGGCCCTGGTCGGCCTGAGCCCGACCGAGTCCCGCCGCCGGGTGGGGACTACTCGCTCGGCATGCGGCAGCGCCTCGGCATCGCCCACGCCCTGCTGGGCGACCCGCAGGTGCTGATCCTGGACGAGCCGGCCAACGGGCTCGACCCGGCCGGGATCCGCTGGATGCGTGGGCTGCTGCGCGGCTTCGCCGACCGCGGCGGCACGGTGCTGTTGTCGTCGCACCTGCTGCACGAGATCGAGGTGATCGCCGACGAGATCGTGATGATCGGGCGCGGTCGGATCGTGGCCCAGGGGACGAAGCAGTCGTTGCTGAGCCCGTCCGGCACGTACGTCCGCGGGCTCGACAATGCCGCGCTGTCCGCCGCGCTGAAGCGGGCCGGGGTCGAGTCCTCGACCGACGGCAGGGGTGGGTTCGTCACTGACGCAACGGCCGAGCGGCTCGCGCGGGCGGCTGCCGAGGCCGGGACGGTGCTGCTCGAGCTGCGGCCGGCCGACGGGGCCGGGCTCGAGGACATGTTCCTCTCCCTGACCGCCGACGACGCCCGCG
>JALYQN010000041.1 GCA_030855835.1 Actinomycetota bacterium
CGGTGTTGAGGCTTGCTGGTCGACGGCAGCTGAGGACCGCAGCACCCGACGTCACCGGTCGTTCATGCGGGCGTGGTGCTCCAGGCCCCAAGCAGGGTGCAGAGTACGAGGCGTCCACCGCTGTCCCCCGACCACTGGAGCGCCCATGCACCGCTCGTACCGGCGGCTGGCCGCCGCGGCCACCCTGCCCCTGCTCGTCGTGCTGCTCGGTGGGAGTGCCGCCGGCTCCGCGGCCGACCCGATCGATCGGGCAGCGCCTCGGGACGAGCCGCTCGCGCGCGTGTTCCAGAACCTCGACCGGGACACGGCGTGGCAGCTGGCCGGGCAGGTGGCGCTGGACTTCCCGACGTACCACCCGCAGGGATTCGCGCTGGTCGGCGACCTGATCTTCATGTCGACGGTCGAGATCATCAAGGAGCCGGTGATCTACGACGAGCCCCGGAACGGCTACGACCGGTCCCCGGGCAAGGGGGTCGGACACGTGCTCGTGCTGACCCGCGACGGTGAGCTGGTGCGCGACATCGAACTCGGGCGCGGGCACATGTATCACCCCGGCGGCATCGACTTCGACGGCCGCCAAGTGTGGGTGCCGGTCGCGCAGTACCGGCCGGACAGCAGGGCCGTCGTCTACACGGTCGACCCCCGCACGTACGAGGTGCGCGAGGCATTCGGGTACGGCGACCACGTCGGCGGGATCGTGCGCGACGAGATGACCGGGCGGCTGCACGGTGTCAGCTGGGGTTCACATGAGCTGTTCACCTGGAGCGCCGACGGGAGGGTCGAGGAGGTCACCGACAACCGTAGTCACTTCGTCGACTACCAGGACTGCGCGTACGTCGAGCGCGGCAAGCAGATCTGCAGTGGTGTCACCGAGCTCCCGACCGCGTCGGGCGGGGCCGACGTCTACGAGCTCGGCGGCCTCGCGCTGTTGCGGCTGGAGGACGACGAGATCCGGCACGAGGTGCCGTTCCCGTACTTCTCACCGGCCGGTCACGTCGCCACCCGCAACCCGGTCGCGCTCGAGCTGGACGGCGACACCGTCCGGCTGCTGGCCGCCCCCGACGACGGAGACGAGCCCGGCGGCACCACCCTGCTTGTGTACGAGGCGGGTCGCTAGGGACGGGAACGCCGCGAGGCACCCAGCCGACGGCAAGGCTCAGATCCAGCGGTCGAACCACATCCGCTGCTCCCACTGGCTCTGCGTGATCAGCTGGTCGGTCCAGATCGGCCAGAAGAAGGCGGTAGCGGCGATCACCGCGACCAGCACCGTTCCGACAGCTGCCGCCCCCGCCGCACGGCGCCGGCGAGACGCACCGGCCGGCCCGAGGGCCCACCCGAGCACCAGTGCCAGCCCCACGCAGGTGAACGGGATGGTCGCCACCGCGTAGAAGGAGAAGATGGACCGCTCGTCAAAGGCGAACCACGGCAGCCAGGTCGCGGCCACGCCGACCAGTGGCACGCCGAAGCGCCAGTCCCGTCGGACCACCCACCCCCACAGCGCCGCGACCAGTCCGGCCGCGCCGGTCCACCACAGCACGGGGTTGCCCAGCGCGAGGACTTGGCGCAGGCAGGTCGACCCCTCGACAGCCGTGCACCCCTGCTCGCCCGAAGGCACGTCGCCGCGCAGGTCGATGCCGACCGGCCGGTTCAGCAGCAGCCACCCCCGCGGGTCGGACTCGTACGGGTGTGGGTCGTCGCGGGTGGTTCGCACCACGTCGACGGTGTGAAAGCGCCACACCTGCTCGTGGTAGTTCCACAGGTCGTGCAGGGACTGCCCGGTCTCCCCGAGCGTCGAGTCGGGCTCGGTCTGCGCGTATGCCCCCCACGAGTACGACTCGGCGTACGCGTCCTGCATCAGGTCGTGGTGCACCAGCCAGCCTGTCCACGACGCGACGTACACGCAGGACGCGACGCCGACAAGGGAGCAGAAGGCGGGCACCGCGTCGGCGAGGGCGGAGCGCAGCCATGCCCCTGAGACCCCGATGGCTCGGCGGGCTCCCGCGTCCCAGGCCCAGGTGAGCAGTCCGAACGCGGCGAGGACTGCCACCGCGTTCCACTTGGTGCCGCACGCCAGCCCGAAGCAGACTCCCGCGCCCATCCGCCACGGCCGAAGCAGCAGCCCGCGTATCGGGCCGAAGCCGGGTACGGGAGAGCCCGGAGTGGTGCCAGAGCGCCGGTGCAGGGCCAGCAGCCGCCGTCGACCCCAGTCGCGGTCGGCGACCAGGCAGGCGACTGCGGACACCAACCAGAAGGCGAGCAGGCCGTCGATGAGCGCGGTACGAGTCATCACCAGGTGCAGCCCGTCGAGGCTCAGCAGCAAGCCGGCCAGGCAGCCGACCAGGGCGGAGCCGGACATCCGGCGCACCAACCGGCACAGCACCAGCACTGTGAGCGCCCCGGTTACCGCCGCCGCCACCCGCCACCCGACGGGATCCATGCCGAACAGCCGGATGCCGGCCGCGAGCATCCACTTGCCGACCTCCGGGTGCACGATCTGGGCCGGACCGTCGGCGTACAGGCCGGTCAGGTCGCCGGCGTTGATCTGCTTGTCGGCGTCGTCGGCGAACTGCCGGACGTAGCCGTGCTCGGACAGCGAGTAGGCGTCCTTGGCGTAGTAGGTCTCGTCGAAGGTGATCTCGTTTGGCGTCCCGAGCCCCCACAGTCGCAGAAGCAGGGCCAGCCC
>JALYQN010000043.1 GCA_030855835.1 Actinomycetota bacterium
CCGTTGGAAGTTCCCCCCAGCGGGTCCTGCGATCGTGACGGGTGCCTTGTCGTCCGCGGAGGCTTCCATCCACAGCAGCACGTTGCCCTTTCGGTCCCGCACTTCGAACCACGACACCGTCCCCGCCCCCGCTCCACCAACCAATTGGGCCATCTGAGTCACGCTAGGCTCGCCGGCGACCCGCGAGCCACGACGATGCGCGAGACCGGGCGAAACGGCTGGTATGCCGGTCGTACGTCCACCTGAGTCACGCGCCGGTCGCACGGTCTGCGACAATTACTCCTTCGGCGCTCGACCCGGGACAGGCACCGTCTCGATCCACCGGATGCGCGTGCCCACCATCAGCCGAGCAATCACCCGAGTAATGGAGAGACATGTCGGAGAAGAACACCCTCATTCGCAGCATGCACGATGTCGGCCTGGCTGCCTGGTTCGGCGGCTCGTTGATGGGTGCGGTGGGGCTCAACGGAGCAACCGCGCAGGCAAGCGACCCGACCGAGCGACTGCAGCTGTCCTCGACCGGGTGGGCGCGCTGGGCGCCAGTCAATGCCGCCGCCATCGGGGTGCACGCGGTGGGTGGGCTCGGCTTGATCATTGCCAACCGCGGCCGGGTGGCCGGCCAGCCGGGGGCTCGGGCCAACACGCTGGCCAAGGCTGCGCTCACCGTGGCAGCTGTCGGGCTCACCGTCTATAGCGGCAAGCTCGGGCGCGACGTCAACGAGAACTCCCAGCAAGGCGGGGAGGGTGCAACCGAACCGCACGATGGAGCTAGTGCAGAGCTCGCGACCGCCCAGCAGCGCCTGCAGACCATCCAATGGGCCATCCCTGCTGTCACCGGTGCCCTGGTCATCCTCGGCGCGCAGCAGGGCGAGCAGCAGCGTCCCCAGTCGCTGCTACGTGCGCAGGCCACCCGGCTGCGCAGCTGACTCAGTAGCGCCGTCGTCAGTGATCCTTCGCCGGCGGACCATCGGCGGTGCACTGCTGCCCGGCGCGACCCGCGCTTGGTAGGCCGATCGCCGTTGGTATCGCGCTACTCGTCCACGGTGAGCACGAGCTTGCCTCGGACATGTCCGCCTTCACTCAGACGATGCGCTTCGGCACCGTCGGCGAGCGGGAACACCTGCTGGACGTTGACCACGAATGCTCCCTGTTCAAAGAGGTCGGCCACGGCCGCCAGGGCGTACGTGGCGCGCTCCTCGGCCCCGGAGGTGGCGCGGGCACCGCGCTCCGGCGCGGAGAAGTCGGCGATGGAGACGACCTGGCTGGGCTCGCCGACGATCTCGATCAGGGCCGGGACCGACCCCTTGCCCGGGGTGTCCAGCGCCGCATCGACCCCGTCGGGCGCGAGGACGGCGACTCGCTCCGCCAGACCCGCACCGTAGGTGGTCGGGATCGCACCGAGGCCTCGGATGTAGTCGTGGTTGGCCACGTTGCCCGTCCCGATCACCGTCGCACCGCGGGCGACTGCCAGCTGGACCGCTGCGCTGCCCACGCCACCGGCCGCCCCCTCGACGAGGACGGTGCTTCCAGAGTCGACTCCGAGCAGATCAAGCGTGCGCGCCGCGGTCTCCACGGCGACAGGCAGCGCGGCGGCGTCCTCCCAGGACATGCTCGCCGGCTTGGGTCCGACATGATCGAGGACCGCGTACTCGGCGGACGTTGCTGAGCCCAGGCCGAAGACCTCGTCGCCGATGAGCACCGTGTCGACGCCGTCGCCTACCTCGTCCACAACGCCCGCGCCGTCCACGCCCGGTATGACGGGCTCTTCAAGCTCGGCACCGTCGGACAGCAAGCCGGCGCGGATCTTCCAGTCGATCGGGTTGATACTCGCCGCCCGCACCGCGATGCGCACCTGCCCCTTGCCGGCGTGTGGCTCGGGCGCCTCCCCGACGGCCAGGACGTCCGGACCGCCGTACGCCTTGAACTGCAGTGCATGCATGGGCGAGCTCCTGGTTAGGTGGTGGGAACTGTCCTACCCGGTGCTGAACCACTCGGGGCCGCGCGGTATGCCCCGGGGTTTCGGCATTGGCGATTCCAGCCGTTCGGACTAATGTTCCGCAGAGTTTCCTCCGAGTCGAGGCTGGCTCGGGCCGCTCGAGCCTGCGTTGTTGACTCCTCCGAGGGAGCACCATGAATCGTCTGGCCAAGGGCGTCGACCCTTACGTCTTCTGGGGCTCGGCCGCTCTCATCACCGCGTTCGTGGCGTGGGGGCTCATCGGTCCAGACAGCCTAGGCAGGCGCATGAAGACCACGCTGGATTTCATCATCAGCAACTTCGGCTGGGGCTTCATCCTCATCGCCTTCGCCGGACTGGTCATGTGCATCTTCTTGGTGTTGCACCCCTGGGGCGGGATCCGGCTGGGTCCGGACGACTCCCGGCCGGAGTTCCGCACCTTCTCGTGGGTGTCCATGATGTTCGCCGCAGGGCTCGGTGCCGGGTTGCTGTTCTACGGCACAGCCGAGCCCATCTCGCACTGGTCGGCACCACCGCACGGACTGGCGGAGCCGCGGAGCGAGGACGCCGCGGCAGTGGCTCTGCAGTACACGTACTTCCACTGGGGGTTCAACGGCTGGGCGCTGTAGGCGATCATGGGTGGTGCGCTGGCGTACTTCTCCTTCCGAAAGAACACCCCGATGCTGGTCAGCGCGACCTTCACGCCGCTGCTCGGCGAGCGGGCCCACGAGCGGCCGCTGGGTCGCGTGATCGACGCCCTGGCCATCGTCGCGACCCTGTTCGGCACCGTCACCTCGCTGGGCCTCAACGGGTTACAGCTCAACAGCGGCATCAACTTCCTCGTCTCCGACGTCGACAAGTCCAACGGGGTTGCCGTCGTCATCATCGTCATCGTCACAGCGCTGTTCGTGGTCTCGGCAACGACGGGCGTCGAACGCGGGATCCAGTTCCTGGCCAACCTGGGTGCCTTCGCCACCATCGGCTTGTTCGCCTTCTTCCTGTTCTTGGGCGGGGCGACCGTCCTGGTCATCTCGCAGGGGATCGAGACCATCGGCGCCTACGTCATCGAGGTGCTGCCGATGTCGTTGGAGACCGGAGTCGGCGACGAGCCGTGGATGGCGGGGTGGACGATCTTCTACTGGGCGTGGTGGATCTCCTGGGCGCCCTTCGTCGGCATGTTCGTGGCCCGCATCTCCCGGGGACGCACCATCCGCGAGTTCGTGCTCGGCGTCGTCGCCGCACCGACCGGCTTCGGGTTCTTGTGGTTCGCGGTGGTCGGCGGGACCGGGATCGAGCTGCAGGAGACCAATCAGGCCGATCTGCTCGCCTCCGTCGCCACCCCCGAGCTGTCGCTCTTCACCGCCCTGGACGCCTTGCCGTTCCCTGTGGTCACCTCGACGATCTGTGTCTTCCTGATCGCGCTGTTCTTCATCAGCGGTGCGGATGCGGCAGCGATCGTGATGGCAACGATGGCCACCCGGGGCTCCATGGAACCGCCCAGGCTGGTCGTGGTCGTGCTCGGCGTGCTGATGGGCGCTATCGCCTGCGCAATGCTGCTCGTCGGCGGGCTCACGGCGCTCCAGCAGGCCGCCATCCTCGGCGCGGTGCC
>JALYQN010000064.1 GCA_030855835.1 Actinomycetota bacterium
ACATCATGCGCTCGCTCAACCCGTTCACCGGCGAGTTCTACCGCGAGGCGCTGCAGGTCAGCCGCTGGACCCGCGAGATGTTCTGCCTGATGGAGGGCCGGCACGTCCACCCCTCGACGCTCTACCCGGGCGGGGTCGGCACGGTCGCGACCATCCAGCTGATGACCGACTACCTGACCCGGCTGATGCGCTACGTCGAGTTCATGAAGAAGGTCGTCCCACTGCACGACGATCTCTTCGACTTCTTCTACGAGGCCTTGCCGGGCTACGAGATGGTCGGCAACCGGCGCATCCTGCTGGGCTGCTGGGGCTCGTTCCAGGACCCGGAGCACTGCAACTTCGAGTACAAGGACATGACCAACTGGGGACGCAAGATGTTCGTCACCCCCGGTGTCGTCGTCGACGGCAAGCTGGTGACGACGGATCTCGTCGACATCAACCTCGGCATCCGGATCATGCTCGGCTCGTCGTACTACGACGACTGGGACGGCCAGGAGATGTTCGCCAAGTTCGATCCCCTGGGCAACCCGGTCGACCGGCGCCACCCCTGGAACCAGCACACCAATCCCAGGCCGCAGAAGCGCGACATGGACGACAAGTACAGCTGGGTGATGTCGCCCCGCTGGTTCGACGGCAAAGACAACCTCGCGCTCGACACCGGCGGCGGCCCGTTGGCGCGACTGTGGTCGACCGCGCTGGCCGGGCTCGTCGACATCGGCTACGTGAAGTCGACCGGCACCAGCGTGCAAATCAACTTGCCCAAGACGGCTCTGAAGGGGCCGTCCACGATGGAGTGGAAGATCCCCACCCACGGGAGCAACACGATCGAACGCAACCGGGCCCGCACCTACTTCCAGGCTTACGCGGCGGCGTGCGCACTGCACTTCGCCGAGCAGGCGCTGGTCGAGATCCGCGCCGGGCGAACGAAGACCTGGGAGCAGTTCGAGGTGCCCGACGAGGCCATCGGGTGTGGCTTCACCGAGGCGGTCCGTGGGGTGCTGAGTCACCACATGGTGATCCGCGACGGCAAGATCGCCAACTACCATCCGTACCCGCCGACCCCATGGAACGCTAGCCCGCGCGACTCTTACGGCACCCCGGGACCGTACGAGGACGCCGTGCAGGGGCAGCCGATCTTTGAGGAGAACGACCGGGAGCACTTCAAGGGCATCGACATCATGCGTACGGTGCGCAGCTTCGACCCGTGCCTGCCCTGCGGGGTGCATATGTACCTCGGTGACGGCAAGACCCTGGAGAAGGTCCACTCACCCACGCAGTCCGTCACCGGCGAGTAGCCGGCGCTGATGGCGCCGGACGACGCCGATACCCCGCCGCCCGACCACCTCCGGGCGGCGGGTGACCGGATCCAGACACTGCTGGACGCCAGCGCAGCCGGGGGCGTCGTGGCCAGGGAGCGGGCCGAGGAGTTGGTGCGCTCGGTCACCGACCTGTACGGCGCCGGGCTGCAACGGATCCTCGCTGTGCTGTGCGAAAGCGGCAGGATGGACGAGGCGCTGATCGGCCGGCTGGTCGACGACGACCTGGTCGCCAGCCTGCTGCTGGTGCACGGGCTGCACCCGCACGACGTCAGCACCAGGGTGGAGGCGGCGCTGGAGAGCGTCCGGCCCTACCTCGGCTCGCACGGTGGGGACGTCGAGCTGGTGGGGGTGTCGGACGAGGGAGTGGTCCGCCTGCGGCTGCTCGGTAGCTGCGACGGCTGCCCGTCGTCGTCGGTCACGCTGAAGCTCGCGGTGGAGGAGGCGGTGCAGGGGGCGGCGCCCGAGACCACCTCGATCGAGGTCGACACCGACACAGCCGACGCGGGCGCGGGCGCCTTGATCCCGGTCGACTCGCTGCGCCTGCGGCTCACCGAACCAGATCCGCTCGAGGAGGCGGTCTGGCACCCGGTCCCGGAGCTCGCCGACCTGTCGCCCGGTGAGCTGGCGGGCTTCGCTGTCGCTGACCTGTCGGTGTTCGCCTGTCGGGTCGGACGCGACGTGCTCGTGTTCCTGGACCGTTGCGGGCGGTGCGGGCAGAGCTTCGCGGGGGCCAGCCTCGCCCGTCGATTGGGGGGGGCCGCGGACGCGCCGCTGCTGCGCTGCCCCACCTGCCATACCCACTACGACGTCCGCCGGGCCGGGGTCAGCGTCGACGCCAACGACACAGGTACGGCCGGCGACCCGCCGCCGCACCTCGACCCGCTGCCGCTCCTCGTCCGTGATGGCGTGCTGCAGGTCGCCGTCCCCGTGCCGGTGCCGTCGTGAACGTGGTCGACCCCTCGACGCTCGCGGTGCTGCGCCGGATCAGCTCGAACCGGCCCCGCCCGCAGGTCGGTGAACGGTGCGAGATGTGCGCCGAGGCGATCGCCGACCAGCACCAGCACGTGGTGGACCGGGAGAACCGGGCGTTGATGTGCACCTGCCGCGGCTGCTACCTGCTGTTCACCGCCGAGGACGCCGAGCTGCGCTTCCGGGCGGTGCCGGACCGCTACCTGTCCTTCGGCGACCTCGACCTCGGGCCCGGGCAGTGGGACGCGCTGGAGATCCCGGTGGGGCTGGCCTTCTTGTTCCGCAACTCCCGGCAAGACCGCACGATCGCGTTCTACCCCGGACCGGCCGGCGCGACGGAGTCCGAGCTGCCCCTGGACGCCTGGCAGGTTGTGTCGGAGGCGAACCCCGGCCTGTGCGTGCTGGCCCCCGACGTCGAGGCGCTGCTGATCAACGTTCCCGAGCGGGGCCGGACGGCGACCTGCCACCTGGTGCCGATCGACTGCTGCTACGAGCTGATCGGCCGGCTGCGCCGGGTCTGGCGCGGGTTCGACGGCGGCAGCGACGCCCGGGCCGAGCTGGCCGGGTTCTTTGCCATGGTGGCGGAGCGCAGCCGCCCCGCCACCGCCGCGCGCACCGACCGGGTCTCACCATGACCGGCTCCATGACCGACCTGGAGTTCACGGTCGTCGACATCTTTCCCGAGCACTACGCCGCGGCCCCGCAGCTGACCGTCCGGCTGCGCATCGAGGAGTGCAGTGGCGCGGTCGTGCACGCCATGGCGCTGCGCTGCCAGGTCAAGATCGAGGCCCAGCGGCGCAGCTACTCGGCCGAGGACGAGCTGGGCCTGCTCGACCTGTTCGGGTGGCGGGACCGTTGGCAGGACACCCTGCGGCCGTTCCTCTGGATGCAGGCGCAGGCCCTGGTGCAGGGGTTCACCGGGGTCACCGAGGTCGACCTGGCGCTCCCGTGTACCTATGACTTCGATGTCACCGGCTCGAAGTACCTGCACGCGTTGCGTGACGGCGTCGTCCCGGTGCGCTTGCTGTTCACCGGCACCGTCTTCACCAAGGGCATCACCGGCTTCGGGGTCGAGCAGGTGCCTTGGGACCGCGAGGCTGCGTATGACCTGCCGGTGGCCGCCTGGCGTGAGATGATGGACCAGTACTTCCCGAGCACCGGGTGGCTGCGCCTCGACCACGACACCATGCGGGAGCTGGCCCACTTCCGCGCCACGCAGGGCCTGACCACGTGGGAGGAGACGTTCGCGGCGCTGCTGCAGCGGTCGGGGCTGTCTGCGTCTGGGGAGGGCGTGCCGTGAGCCTCGACCTGGCCCGTGCGGTCGCCGACGCCGTCCTGTACGAGGGCTACCTGCTCTACCCGTATCGCGCGACGTCGCGCAAGAACCAGGTGCGCTGGCAGTTCGGTGTCCTTGGCCCGCCCGGTGCGGCCGCCGCCGGCGTGGGTGAAGAGTCCCAGATGTCCGCCCAGTGTCTGCTGCGCCGCGGCCCGGATGGACGGCTGATCG
>JALYQN010000077.1 GCA_030855835.1 Actinomycetota bacterium
ACGACGTGCACGCCGACCGACGGACCAAGACGGCGTCGGACCGTGGACACCGGGTCTCCCTCGACGAATCGGCGCAGCCGACCTATGGGCGGCACTTCGAGCACCACGTGACGGACCCTGCGCCACCTCGCCGCCCGCACGATCGTGGCCGCTGGGTGGCGGGTCACGGTCACCTGCCCGTCGGCCGGCAGGTCGTCGCGTTCGAGGGCGTCTAAGGCGGCTTGCACAATGGCTCGCTGGTCGTCCCGCTCCTTGCGTGAAGGCATCAGCCCCGGGTTCGGCAGGCCCAAGGCGGAGCCGTACAAGCGGGCTGTCGACAACACGGCCACTGCCTCCGCCCCCGCGAGCTCGCGCGCGCGGTCGACCGAAGCGCGGCCGAACGGCACCCCGGCCGACGCCAACAGGACGGCTGCCGGCTGAGGCGGTTCGGTGCCGCTGAGCGGGCGGAACAGTCTCAATCGGGCCTAGTGGGGCCGGTCCGTGCCGGAGCGGCCTCGACCTGTCCCGCCCGTCGGTCGGACTCCCGGCGCCACAGGTACAGCGGCAGGTAGGCGGCGATGACGGCCAGCCCCAGGAAGAACAGGAACGACCCCTCCTCCGGCCCGACAACCAGTTTCGGAGCGTGCCAACCTCCGTAGGCCCAGACGAACATGAAGAAGACGAAGATGGCCAGAGCGACCCACCGCAGCGCACCGTGCATCCGGACCGGACGCGCCACGTCTGGGCGCAGATGGCGGTGCAGGAAGTAACCGCCGAGCGCCAGCGCGCACGCCAGCAGGTAGCCCATGTTCGAGAACACGTAGATCCGCAGCGGGGAGCCGAACAACACGACTATCGCCGAGCAGACGACGTTGAATGTCATCGCGTGGTCCGGCACACCGTGCCGGTTCAAGTGCTGGAACCACCGCGGCAACAGGCCGTCCTCGGCCACCTGGTAGAGCGACCGGCCCACGCCCATGATGGCGTTCAGGACCGACAGCAGCAGCGCCACGATCAGCGGCAGACCAATGACGTATCTCACCCAGTCGCCGGACGTGCCGAAGACGCTGACGGCGAAGTCGGTGAACACG
This sequence comes from Actinomycetota bacterium, assembly GCA_030855835.1. GTDB lineage: Bacteria > Actinomycetota > Actinomycetes > Propionibacteriales > Nocardioidaceae > JACCVL01. The sequence continues at coordinate 1,071 of JALYQN010000077.1, forward strand.
GTCAACGGGTCGAGCTCTTCGGCGACCCCGAGGACCAACACGAACATGAGCGGGATCATGATGTAGATGAACAGCCCGAAGAGCCCCTCCGCGGTCATGGCGATCTTGGCGTCGCGGGCCGGTTCCCGGCACTCGCCGATGTAGCAGGCGGCAGCCTCCATGGCCAGGACCGACCAGGTCATGATGAAGATCCAGCTGACGAAGAACGCCAAGCTTCCGTCGGTGCCTGGCGGCAGGCTGAAGCCCGAGAGGTTGGACGGGTCCATCGAGCTGGGATTGAACACAGGCAGCAGCACGAGCAGGGTCAACGGCACCATGGAGACCACACCGAGCAACGTGGCGAACCCGGCGCCGAGGCGGATACCGAGCAGCGCGGGGACGAACATCGCCAGCAGCCCGAGCAGGGAGATGATGAGCACGGCCATGCTTACCTCGGTGCCGAGCGTCCCGAACGGCAGGAAGGTGCGGCCGGTGGGGACGTTGAAGAGGCTCACGATGTAGTTGGAGGCCAGGATCATGTTGATCGGCGCGACGGGGAACCAGCCGAGCCAGTAGGCCCACCCAGAGACGCCGCCGACATGCTTGGCGGTGGTGTGGCCGAGCGGCTTGAAGGTCTCGAACGCGTACGACGGCAGCCCCCCGGTGCGCTCCGGCATCATCGCGGCCAGCTCGGCCAGGCAGAAGCAGAGCACCACGCCCATGGACGTGATGGCCACGAACAACGGGATGGATGCTGCGCCGAGACTCTGGACGGCGAACGGCGCGACACCGGTGACGAGAATCGTTCCGGCGAGCCCGATGACGAACGCGCCCCACCAGTTCGTCCCCCGCTGGAGTCCCGAGTCGGGCGCCAACTCTCCCGAGCCGAGACCGCCTGGAATCGTTGCCATGTGTTCTCCTCCGGCAGCGGTGGTGTGCTGGACGGAAGAATGGACTTGACGGGTCCCCTGACAAGGCCTTCCGGCCCTTCAGAGCCCGACCGGGTTTTCCGGACACGGGGCAGGCTCCGTATCCCTCAGCACGATGCCCACCTCGCTTCCGCACTGCACTCGGCCGCGAACCCGCGAAACAGCGGGCGTCGAGCATCAACCGAGGCGGTGTAGCGCACCAGCCGAGATCACAATCACAAGGATGGGTCACAGGGCGGGCCCGGCGGGACGCAACCCACACCCCGCAGCTCGAAAGTCCACTCAAAGGCGGTTGGCAGGGTGCGCTTGGCAACGACAGGCGGCCTGAGCTGCGGCGATGCGCTAGCAGACTGACGAGCCGTACCGAAGGAGACGCATGGCAGAGCTCATCTACTCGATGATCACCTCGCTCGACGGATACGCCGAGGCAGCAGAGGGTGACCTTGGCACCGGGGCCGCCGACGACCAGGAGGTGCATACCTTCATCAACGACCTCTTTCGCCCCGTCGGCACGTACCTCTACGGCCGACGGATGTACGAGACGATGGTCTACTGGGAGACCGCGCACACCGAGTCCGACCAGCCGCCGCACATCCTGCAGTACGCCCGCGACTGGCAGGCCGCGGAGAAGATCGTGTACTCCACGACGCTAGAGGCGGTGTCCAGTGCGAGGACCAGGATCGAGCGGACCTTCGACCCGGACGCGGTGCGCAGGCTCAAGGCCGAGGCTGATCACGACCTCACCGTCGATGGCCCGACCCTTGCGGCCCAGGCGATCGCGGCCGGTCTGGTGGACGAGTACCACCTGTTCATCACCACGAGCGTGGTCGGCGGCGGCAAGCGGTTCTTCCCCGACGGCGTGCGCCTTGATCTCGAGCTGGTCGAGGAGCGCGCCTTCGACAGCGGACTGATCTACGCGCGCTACCGGACCCGCTGAGCCGCACCGGTTGGTGGCCGCCAGTCCGGGCACTGCGAGTGCTGCCGAAGTGTCGGTCGTCGCCGCGAGCCCTTCGCACACCGGTCGGGTGCGTTCCCGGGTCATCAACCCAGCGCTGACGCAGAACCTCGAGTGGTCTGCTTTCTCACCGTCGTCCACCCCGAGATACATCATTGTCGTCTCGAACGACTAATGCTCATACGCTTGTACACCACCCACATCTGTACGCCGGCCCGAGCGGGCGTCGTGCCATAGGTGTGGCGCAGGCGGTGCACGGAACCGTCCACGATGGCGTCGGCGCGCGCAGGTGGTAGGCGGACCTGCCTCCGGACCCAGGTCGAGTTGAGGTGCTCGCAGTGACTAGCCGAGAAGGGAACGACCAGCCGTGACGCGGGTACCGCGGGGCATCGGTCAAGGGGACGTGCTGGGCGAGAAGCGCTTTCACTGCCGGAGGCCGACGATGGCCGCGATCGCGACCAACTTCAGGAGCCAATCGCCGGAGTGGATCGCGGCGAGCAGTGGCGGGACCCGTTCGTGGAACACGGCGCCGGTCAGCAGCACGATCGGGAACGCGACCCACAGCCCGAGCGCAAGGAGCAGGGCTTCGGTGAGGTCGTCAAGGCTGAGGCCAGCGACTAGGGTCGCGACCGCGATGGCGACCACCAGGCTCCGGACCAGCTCCACGGCAAGCGTTGCCGCGGCCGAGGGGGCGGACCCGGCGTAGGCCAGGGACAGCCGGGCCAGCCGCGTCCCCAGGACGCCGTAGTGGACACCGCTGATGACGATCACGACACCGGTGGCCAGTAGAATCGTGAGAAAGTTCAAGTCCGACATCCAGGTGCTGCTCATTTCGTTCTTCCCCTTCGGACGTCGGGTCGGCCCCGGCGGACTATTCACGTATGGGACACCCGGTCATGCCGAAGTTCATCGCTCCACCCGCGGATCATCCGCGCAGGCTCGCCCGAGCGTGACGACGTCGATGGACTCGTTCAGGAGTGGTGTCTTCTTCACGAATCAGTTGTTGGAGGTTCGCTTCGACGTCCGGAGAGGGGTACGGCGCCGCCCATCCCTGGTGGTTTTTCGGCCCCCAAGTTGCGGAAACCACCCAGGCACCTGTTGGACCAGACAGTGCCGGAAAGTTCGATTACGCCAAGCCACGCCCGGACGAACAATGCCGCATGCGCCCACCAGCGTGTGTCCTTGCGTAGTTAAGGCCGACGTCGACGCCATCAAGCCGAGCGGCAGCGCCGATCGATGCTGTGTCAATCCGCCACTAAGACTCAACGGCAGCAGCGGGCCGAGACGTCGACCTGTGATCGGCACGACTGAGAACGTGCACGGCGACCTCGCGCGCACCATGGTCCCAGTGACCGCTGATGGCGTGGACCTGACTCCGGCGCAGGCGCGGCGTCTCGCGGGCTACCTCCTCGAGGCTGCCGACGTGGCAGAGCGCGAGAGTGCGGGGCGCATGAGCACCACAACCAAGACAGGGACGCATCCGACCTGGTGTAGCGACCAGCACGGGTTCGACGACGGCAGCGGCGACTGAAGGTGAAACGTCTGAAGGACCACGTCTGTCCGAAGGGTCAGATCAGGGCAGATCGAGAAACGCAGACGTGCCGCGTTATAAGGCGACGTTGCACAACATCCGCAGCACCGCCCCCATTCACGAGCTAAACAGTCAGGGGCAACCCGCCGCAGCGTTAGTCGGCCATCGACAGGGCAAAGGTGTTGCCCTCACTGTCTTTAAACCAGGCCGCCTTCTGCCCGTCGGGCGTGGTGATCACACCGTCGACGGTGGCCCCCATTTCGCCAAAGTCGACGTGTTCGAATGCCACGCCGTTGGACCGCAGAAAGGCGACGACCTCATCGAAGTTCGCCAGCCTGAATCCGGCTGCCGTTGCCTGGTTGGTTCCGGCGAGCTCAGACTGATAGACGAGGAACTCGACTCCTCCCGCTTCGTACCGGAGGTCGCCGAAGGGGCTGGTCGAGACGGGCTCGAGCCCGAGCTTCTCGGAGTACCAACTACGAGCTCTTTCGATGTCGGAGGCGGGCAGCACGGCCTGTATCGGAATGTGCGCAATCACTAGGAAGACCTCCTCGGTTCTAAGGCTCTTGAGGATCTCGACGGTCCCCAGGTTCATGGTTCCACGATCCCGATCCGTGCCTCACCAGACTGCTTGAGGGTAGCAGCGGAAGCTGCAGATGGTGGGTCACGCCGCGAGAGACTGCGTTCAACAAGACGGGCGCCCTTGACCGATTAGCTTGGTGCGGCCGGTAAAGGTATTAAAGAGCTTCTCCCGTGGGGCGACGCCGGCGTGCTCAACCTCGGCCAAGTCGATCCCGACGTCCTCCTTCTGCGATGGGACACCAAGCCCGACCAGCGCATCAGGAGGACGTTCCCACGTCCCAGACGACACGCAAAACGTCTTTTTGCCCGCTGAGCGGACGTTCGTTTTACTATCAAGTGTCCGAGCTGTCGTATGGCAGTTGTGTGGTGGGCATTCGCCAAAGCGCCAAGCCGCCTCGTCGACGAGCAGCTTAAGTCGCGCGCTCCAGGAGCCAGCCTTGATCGTTCGCAGATTTGCCGATGCGAACATCGACCTTCAGGGCTCAAGTTCGGTCCGCGGCTCGTCGAGTTCCACCGGATTCCGGGCATGGCTGGGCAAGTCGATGGCTCAGGCGCCTTTCGGGCCGGGAAGGACTCCGAGCTGTCCGAGCAGTCCGGCAACGTCCATGATGATGCGGCTTTCGACGAAGATGCCGTCGCGGTAGCGGTCGATGAACCAAGCCTCAACCGTGGCAGTGCATCCGGTCGCCGGGATGCCCATGAACTCACCCTCGTGGGTGCCCGTCCAGGTTGAGAAGCCCATCACCCTGTCGCCCTCGACGAGGGTGTCGTGCAGCGTCCAACGCAGGTCCGGGAACCCGGCGAACATCATGCCGAGCACGTCGGCGAGGCCGTCACGTCCAGGCCCCTGGCCGGGGAGCGGGTTCAGCTCGACGAAGTCCTCGGCGACCATCTCGACCAGAGCACCGTCGAGGTCCCGGGCGTTGATCACGTCGTCGATGAAGCGCTGCGCGAGCGCACGGAGGTCGTGCTGGACAGCGGTGTTGGTCATGGTGGTTCCTTTCGGTTTGGGTTCGTCGTGCGAGGGGTTTCACAGGGGCAGCGGGTGGCGCATCACTCCGGTGCCCGGGAGTCGTCCGGAGAGGGTGCGTATGAAGTCGAGCGCGTCCATCTCGACATGCTCGCCGCCGTCGCTCTGGCTGAACGTGCCGCCAGCCGGGCCGGTCAGGTGCAGCTCGAACGGCGCTCCGTGGACCTCTGCCCACTCACCGACAATGTCGGCGACCAGACGTCCGTCGTGGGCGGGGGTCAGTTCCATGGGCCGGCCGATGACGGCGTGGATGTCGATACGGTGCGCCCAGACGTCGCGGGTGAACCCTACTTCGAGCAGGTAGTTCACCGGCTTCCAGCCGATCGGCTCCCCGAACGGGATTGGCGTGTAGCGCATCGGTAACGGAGTGCCGAAGCGACCCTTCACTGCTTTTGCGCCGACCTGCTGGAGCTGTGCGATGACCTCGGCTCCGGTCAGGTCGGCGCGTTCCCTGATCTGCAGCTCGTTGAGGCCGTCGACCCAGTGGTGAGAGTTGATCTCCTTGTTGAGCGGCAGGCCGCGGCGCAGCTGATGCAGGAACACCAACGGGGATGACTGGGCGTCGGCGGAGCCGAGGACGTGCAGGACCATCTTGCGGACGTCCCAGCCGACGCAGTCGGTGTCGGTCGCCCACTCTTCCGGGGTCAGCGAGGTGGCCAGGGTAGCGAACTTCTCGAACTCAGCCGAGGCGAGGACGAGAGCTTCCTTGCGGTTGATGCGGGTGACTCCTGTGGTGCTCATCGAGGGTTCCTCTGGTTGGCGTCGTCCACCAGGACGTCGGTCATGCGGTTCAGGTGCCGGAGCCAGCGGTCGCCGCCTGGCTCGTTGCTCAGCTGGGCCTCGATCAAGCCAGCGGTCATGGCAACGAGGCAGTCGATGTCGCCGCGGTCGGTCACGCCGGCGGCGTTCATCACCGCGACGACGCGGCCGAGCGCCTCCACAGCGATCGCGTAGGACTCGGGACTCGGCTCGAAGCCCGGGATCACCCGACGGAAGAGCAAGGAATTCCGCGCTGGGTCCGCGACGGCGAAGTCGGCGAAGGCGCCGAGGTACACCTTCAGTGCCGCCCGGGGGTCGGAGGGGAGGTCGATCGAGGACAGGGTCGTGAGTAGCTGCCGGTTGCCGTCGGCGAGCATCGCGTCGTACAGGGCACTCTTGGAGTCGAAGTAGGCGTACAGCGACGGCTGCCGCATTCCGACCTCCTTGGCCAGGTCCCGCAGCGAGACCAGCTGGATCCCGTGCTCCCGCGCCAGCACCCAGGCCGCCTCGACGATCGAGGCGATCTTGGCTTCTCGACGCTGCGCGACTCGGCTGACGGCCACTGACGCTCCCATCCACTCCCTATCGGTGATAGAAAAATCACCTATCGCCGATAGGTTTGTCAAGGAGTGCGAGACTCGAACATCAAGATCTCGGGCGTCAACGAACGAGATCAATCGGACTCCAGCCGCTCGCTCGACGCAGCGCCGGAGGTGCGTCATTTCACCGCCTGCAGTCCGTCGACTCCGGTGGCGTCGGGGCGTCGTCGTTGAGAAGCGGCAGGCCCCAGCCCATCGGGGTGTCCCACGGGCGATCCGTTGCTGAGGCGGCGTACGGTCGGGGCGTGATCGGGGAAGCCGTGCTCTGGCTGACCAGCAGTTGCTGTCCAAGCTTGCCTCAGTGGGTCTGAAGGGTGCCTTCGAGGCGCTACTCGGATCGCCGGTCGAGCGCGCCGTCCAGAAGGCAACGGCGGCCGCGCTGCTGGAGACGATCCAGGCCCTGGCGCCTGAGGCGGACGAGGGCGAGACCCGCCGAATCCAGGACGTTTCCACCAGTGCTGGCCGGAGCTCGACTTCTCGCCCGAAGGGTCGGGCTCGTTGCTGGACTCTGTCGAGTTCATGGTCAAGACGGCGCTGGCGACGACGACCGACCCCGTTCGGCAGGGTGACGCGTTCGTGCCGACCACGGTGCTCGACAGGATCGAGAGCGAGACGGGTGGCAGGTTTGACCCAGACGAGTTCGCCCTGGAGTTCATCCACCGCTTCATCGAGAGGCTCAGCCGCCGATCGGTCAAGAATGCGACGGTCGCCGCGCTGGCCAGCCAACTCAAACAGGATCTGCAGAGTCGCATAACCCGGCTCCAAGCAGGGACCGCCGAGGTCGGCGTGGAGTTCTACGCCCACCGCGACTCGATGCTTGAGGCGGGCACGCGGATGGACGACCTTCTCATCGGCTTCGTCAACCGCGGCGCCGGAACAGCCTCGCAGGTGACGTTCCACTTGGTTGCGCACGCACCGTACCTCGACGGGAAGTTCCTGCAGTTCGACGGGAAGGAAATGGGAGCAGCGACACAGATCCTGCCCGGCGACGACGCCACGTTCCGGGTCGTCGAGCTGCTCATGCAACACGAGCACTTCAGGTTCGCCGTCTGGCTTGCCCTGCAGGGATCCAACGACGAAATCCTGGGCAGCAGGCCGATCACCGTCGAGATCACCCCGACCTATCTCAACGGCGTGGACAAGCGACCCAAGACAGGGCCGACCGCCAAGGCGCTGTTGACGTGGAGCCGCAGGCCCGGAAGGTTCGCGCTCACCTTTCGCGGTCAGCCCCTCGATCCGCGGGGACCGACAGCCTAAGCAGCCGCACCGCGGGGCCGCGTCATACCGCCGCCAGTGCACCCGTCAGGGCGTGCTGACGACCGTCCGCTGCCCGTCATCTCGGACGCTCCACGCTGAGGGCGGCTGTAGCGGACGGCCGCGCTGGTAGCGGCTTGTCCGGGCGGACGGGGCGAGGCCGGCCGGAGCGGCTAACGTTCTATCACGTGCCCGGCGTGTTGGTGCTCCAGGGGATGAGCCTCCGCATTCCCGCGGGCAGCCTCGTGATCTCCATAGGGGCGGGCGGGAGGCTGGACTCACCACCGCTCGTGCCGCATCTCCGACTGGACCTCTGGCCTACTTGGCTGGAGATCGGCTGCGAGCACGCCAGGCGCGCGCACGAAACGGCATCCGAGTTCAGCTCAAACCTCCCCGACCAAGACAAGGCCGACTTGCTCGGTCGTGAACTGCAGGGTGCCATGGTCGCGATGTGCGCGTTTGCGTTCGCCTTCGACGGCTTCTACGACGTGGTGAAGAGCGAGCTGGGAGAACATCCGGATGCCGCCCAGTGGCGCCAAGAAGGTCGGCGACCCACGCGGAGCCTGACCCGGTGTCGCGGACACGGGTGGTGTGGTGATCATGCCGCTCCTTGGGCGGCGGTGTGAACGGCTGTGGTGTGCCGGGTTTCGTAGTCGACCGGGGAGAGGAAGCCCAAGGCGGTGTGTCGGCGGCGGGGGTTGTACCAGGCTTCGATCCACTCGAAGATCGCCGAGCCCAGCTGGGCGGGGTCGGTCCAGCGGCGGGTGTCGAACAGCTCGCGCTGCAGCGTTGACCAGAACGATTCGACCATCGCGTTGTCCACGCTGGAGGCCACCCGGCCCATCGAGCCGAGCAGCCCGGCCTCGCGCAGCCGGTGCCCGAAGACCCATGAGGTGTATTGCGGGCCGCGGTCGGCGTGCACCACGGTGCCGGCCGCCGGCCGTCGTCGCCAGGTGGCCATTTGCAGGGCGTCAACGACCAAGTCGGTGCGCATGTGGTCGGCGATCGACCAGCCGACGATCTGGCGGCTGAACACGTCCAGTACCGCGCAGCAGTAGACCTTGCCGGCGTCGGTGGGATGCTCGGTGATGTCGGTGCACCACAGCCGGTCCGGACGGTCGGCCCAGAACCGGCGCTCGACTAGGTCGTCGTGGACCGCCGCCGCGGGCTTGCGCCGCTTCGGGCCGCGCCCACAGATCCCGCGCACCGCGGTGATCCGCATCAGCCGGGCGACCCGTTTGCGGCCGACCCGGACACCGTCGCCGAGCCGAAGCTCGGCGTGCACCCGCGGTGCCCCGTAGCAGCAGCGGGAATCGGTGTGGATGTCGCGGATCCGGTCAGCCAGCCAGGCGTCGGCCACATCCCGCGTCGATGGTGGCCGGTCTCGCCAGTCGTAGTAGCCCGACCGCGACACTCTCAGCACCCGGCAGGCCACCGCGACGTCGATCCCGTCGGCGGCAAGGTCTCGGACCAGCCGGTAGCTCATTTTGGGAGCACGTTCTCCCGGGCGAAGAAGGCGCTGGCCCGTTTCAGGATCTCCAGCTCCATCTCCAGCACCCGATTGCGGCGGCGCAGTTCGACCAGCTCGCGCTTCTCGGTGCTGGACAGCCCCTCCCGGTGGCCCTGGTCCACGTCGGCCTGGCCCATCCAGCGGCGCAGACACGACTCGGAGATACCGAGGTCGTTCGCGGTCTGCGCGATCGGCTGCTCACGGCGACGGGCCAACTCCACGGCCCGACGACGGAACTCAGGCGGCTTGGCTGCCGGCATAAGGACTCCTCTCCAAGACGATCATCGCCTCAGAACAGGTGTCCGCAGAACCGGGGCACGCTCC
>JALYQN010000119.1 GCA_030855835.1 Actinomycetota bacterium
GCCCAGCCGCCGCGCGCGGCGCGTCGCGCCAGCTGAGGCGAGGGGAGGTCTAGCGTGGCCGGCGTGCACGGCGCGCACCTTCCCGGGTCAACGACCGGTGCCACGACCGACGCCTCGCCCCCCGACGAGCGGCCGCGTCGCGCTCCCTGGGTCGGGGCCGAGCCGCCCGCGGCCCAGGTCGTCGCCGGGGGCGTCGTGCTGCTGCTGAGCGCCGCGGTGGTCGAGGTCTTGCTGCGGGGCAGCCTCGGGCTCATCGTCGGCCTCACCCTGGTGCTGGTCGCAGCGACCGCCGCGCTGCTCGTCCCGCCGCGGGACCTGTTCACCGCCGGTGTGCTCCCTCCGTTGCTCCTGCTCGCGCTGCTGGCAGTGATGTCGGTGGTCCATCCCGACGCGATCGCCGCAACCCGGCTCGCCTCCTCGGCGAGCGTGCCGCAACGGGTGATCGCCGGTTTCGTCGACCTTGCCGGTGCGTTGGTGGTGGCGCACGGGCTCGCCCTGCTGCTGGTGGCGCTTCGGGTGCGGGCGAGCCGGCCGAGGCTCAACCGAGCGGTGCCGCGGCAGCCTTGAGGTCGCGGCGCAGCTCCTTGGGCAGCGAGAAGATCAGGCTCTCCTCTGCTGTACGCACTGACTCCGCCGGCGGGAAGCCGCGCTGCAGCAACCAGTCGAGCACCCCGTCGACGAGATCCTCGGGCACCGACGCCCCGCTGGTCACAGCGACAGTGCGGACCCCGGCCAGCCAGGACTCGGCAACCTCGCTCGCATCGTCGACCCGGTGCGCAGCCGTGGCACCCGCCTCCAGCGCCACCTCGACGAGGCGAACGGAGTTCGACGAGTTCCCGGAGCCGACGACGATGACCAGGTCGGACTCCGCCGCCACCCGCTTGACGGCCTGCTGCCGGTTCTGGGTGGCGTAGCAGATGTCGTCGCTCGGCGGGTCGAGAAGCTGCGGGAACCGCTGGCGCAAGCGGTCCACGGTCTGCATGGTCTCGTCGACCGACAACGTGGTCTGCGACAACCAGGCGACCCGGGACGGATCCCGCACCTCGACTGTGTCCGCCTCGGACGGATTCTGGACCAAGATGGTGCGCTCCGGTGCCTCACCGGCCGTGCCCTCGACCTCCTCGTGTCCCGCGTGACCGATGAGCAAGATGTCGTGGTCGTCGGCGGCGAACCGTTGCGCCTCATGATGCACCTTGGTGACCAGCGGGCAGGTCGCGTCGATCGTCTTCAGCGCCCGCTCCCCCGCCTGGGCGTGCACGGCCGGCGACACACCGTGCGCCGAGAACACCACCGTGGCCCCCCGGGGGACCTCTGCGAGCTCCTCGACGAACACCGCCCCCCGACGCTCCAGCGCCTCGACGACATGCTTGTTGTGCACGATCTGCTTGCGTACGTAGACCGGCGGGCCGTACAGGTCGAGGGCCCGCTCGACCGTGATCACCGCCCGGTCGACCCCGGCGCAGTAGCCGCGGGGAGCGGCGAGCAGCAGGCGACGCCCGCCGGCCGGGGCGGTGGGTGTGGTGGGGGGCACCGAACCATCGTAGGTGGCGGCTGACGACGGGCTCCCGCCCCGAGCCGACCGGGACGGATCTCGAGACAAGCAGGGGCCGTTGTGGCGACCGCAATGTCTCGACTTGAGTCCCTGCCCGCGACACTAGGGTGCTGGCGTGGCCCTGCAGACCTCCGCCGACCACCCCGCCCCGTTGCGGGTGGTGTCCGGTGCGCTGGGCCAGTGGGTCGAGCGCCTTGGGTGGGTCTGGGTCGAGGCGCAGATCGCCCAGCTCAACCGGCGCGACAACCTGTGCTGGCTCACGCTGCGCGACACCGAGGCCGACCTGTCCGTCCAGGCGGTGTGCCAGCGGGCGGTGCTCGACTCCGTCGACCCGCCGGTGATCGACGGTGCCAGGGTGGTGGTGCGGGCCAAGCCCCGCTACTACGACAAGCGCGGCTCGTTGTCGCTGTACCTCGACCGGGTGCGCCCGGTGGGGCTCGGCGAGCTGCTGGCCCGGCTCGAGCAGCGGCGGCGGCTGCTAGCAGCGGAGGGGCTGTTCGCGCCCGAGCGCAAACGTCGCCTGCCGTTCCTGCCACGGGGAGTCGGGCTGGTGACAGGGCGCGACTCGGCCGCGGAGCGAGATGTGCTCCAAGTCGCCCGCGGTCGCTGGCCAGGGGTCAGGTTCCGTACCGTGCACACCCTGGTCCAGGGCGACACCGCCACCCGGCAGGTCATCGACGCCGTCCGCCTGCTGGATGCCGATCCCGAGTGTGACGTCATCATCGTGGCCCGCGGCGGCGGTTCGCTCGAGGACCTGTTGCCGTTCAGCGACGAAGGTCTCGTCCGCGTGGTCGCGGCACTGCGCACCCCGGTGGTGAGTGCGATCGGCCATGAGCCAGACACCCCGATCCTCGACCTGGTCGCCGACGTGCGGGCGTCGACGCCGACCGACGCCGCCAAGCAGGTGGTGCCTGACGTCGCCGAGGAGATGGCTCGCGTGCGCCAAACCCGAGACCGCGTCCGCCGCGGGATCGATCAGCAGCTGGCCCGGGAGTCGCAGCGGTTGGTCGCCTTGCTTACGAGACCCAGCCTGTCCGCCCCGTACGGCCTGGTCGAAGACCGGCGCAACGCGGTCGTCCTGCTGCAAGACCGCGCTAGTCGCACCCTCGAGCACCGCCTCGCCCGAGTAGGCGACGACCTGTCGCACAGCCTTGCGCGGGTGCGCGCCCTCTCGCCGCTGGCGACACTGCACCGCGGCTACGCCGTCGTCACCACCCCCTCCGGCCACGTCCTGCCCGGCGCCCGCGCAGCCGAGGTCGGTGACCAGCTGACGGTACGACTGCACGACGGACGGCTCCAGGTGCTTACCACCGGCATCGAACCGGACGGGACGGCCACACGTGACTGAGCAGGAGCCGGTCCCCGCGGAGCTGTCCTACGAGCAGGCGCGCGACGAGCTCGTCGACGTCGTAGGCCGGCTCGAGGCCGGGGGCACCTCGCTGGAGGAGTCGCTGCGCCTGTGGGAGCGCGGCGAGCAGCTCGCACAGGTCTGCCAGGCCCGGCTGGACGGAGCGCGGGCACGCATCGACGCCGCCTCAGCGAATGCCACGCCAGCTGGGGGACCAGGCAGGGAACCGGGCGGGGAACCGGCTAGGGCCGCGGACACCGAGGAGCCGACCGACCAGTAGCACCGATGCCCCCGGGATCGGGCCCTGGCCCGCGCAGCCGTGGTGATGACCGAATGGCCGGCCGTGCCAGCGGTGCTCGACTTCGCCCGTGACGTCGTGATCGCGCCGTGTTGGGGAGTCGCCTAGCATCATCGGCGAGCACCTTGTGGCCCAGCCCCCGCCGAACAGAACGAGGTTCACATGATCGTCATCACGGCCAAGTTCCGCGTGCTGCCTGAGGACTCCGACGGCTGGCCCTCGATCGCAGCCGAGTTCACCCAGGCCGTCCGCAACGAGCCAGGCTGTCTATGGTTCGACTGGTCGCGCAGCGTGGACGACCCGACGGAGTACGTGCTGGTCGAGGCGTTCCGAGACGACGAGGCCGGTGCCGCGCACGTCCAGTCCGAGCACTTCAAGACCGCGCAGCAGACGCTGCCACCGCACCTGGCCGAGACGCCCAAAGTCATCAACGCCACCGTGCCGGGCGACGACTGGTCGACCCTCGGCGAGATGGCGGCGCCGGAGCGGCGCTGAGCAACCGCACTGAGCAGGATCGACCGCTGCCGGCTGGAGCCTCAAGCAGCGCGCGACCCGGCCGAGGCGGTGCCGAGCCACGAGTGCGGGTTGCCGTCCCAGCACCAGCCGAGCTTGGGTGCCTTGTTCGAGATCCACAGCGCGGGCACCCGGCGGTCGGCGCGCCGTGACCCCGCAAGCATGAAGCAGTGGTTCTTCTCCAGCACGGCCGGGAACTGGGTGACCAGGACGAGGCCCTCGTGGATCGTCAGCGGCGTGCGTCCGCGAGCCAGGATCGCAAGCAACGCGTCGGCGGGTCGTACGCCGCAGAACTCCTCGCCGCGGTCGACGTCGACCAGCGCATACGCAGGTGCCTCCGGGACGTCGAGAACCGCCAGCGGTTGGTAGGACGAGAGGTCGTCGCCGCCGTAGTTGCGGTCGACGACCCCCGGTCGAGTTCCGCCGGCGAGCGTGATGAGCGGCACCAGGTCTTCGGCGCGGGCCAGCTTCGGCGACACCACCAGGACGAAGGGGACCACGGACGGTGAGTCTTGCGACCAGCTGTCTACCGCTTGGACGACGATGGCGCGCAGGGGCTCGACGAGGTCGGCAAGCTCGCCCGGGCCCAGCCCCGTCGCCGCGGAGTAGCCGGACGCAGCCAGGGTGTCCCGCTGCCGGTCGAATTCGGCATCGACACGGCTCACAGCTGCGATCGTACTCGACGGATCTGGCGACATCGAGGTCGTCGTAACAGCCCCGATGTCTCGAGGTTCATCCCCGGTTGAAGCTAGCCCTGCTCGGGAAGGCCGGCGGCAACCAGGACCAGGGTGGCTTCCGCAACGGTGCCGGTCACAAGCGTTGCTGCCCGCGGCGCGGACAGCACCAGGGCCACCTCGCCGGTCTCCTCGTCCACGAAGCGGCGCCACGGTGTACCGGCTACGTCCACGGTGCCCGCCTCGGTGGCAGCCGATGCGTACTGCGCCACCAGCTCTGACACGTTGGCAGTGGCCTGCTCGATCCCGACGTACTGGTCGTCGTCGGTGAGGATGCCGACATGCCACTGCTGGTCGAGTGGCTCCCAGCGGGCGCTGGTGGCCCGCCAGCCGTCGGGCAGGTCGCCCGGCACGGCCAGCGTGAAGTCTGCGGCGGGTTGCGCCTGCGCGGCGACTGCCCGGAAGTCGACCGGGTCCGGTTCCACGACCGTCTCGTCGCGAAACAGCGACCCGACCCACACCGCGAGCAGCACGCCGACGGCCAGGACCAGCACCCCGCGTACCACCTCGCTGAACGAGCGGTCCGGTCGCCGCCCACGTGCGGTCGGCGGCGGGGGGTGGCTCACGTCTGGATTGTCGCCCCACGGGCCGGCGTGGCGACGAGTGGCCTGCGCTGCGATCGTCGTCGGGTGGCAGACGACACCCGCCGGGTATACCGGGCCGTCGATCTGGCCCTGCGGGTCGGTGAGGTCGTCCTGTCCAGCGGAGCCGGGGCAGCGGATGTGAACGCTGCGGTGCTGTCGGTGACGCGCGCGTGCGGCTTGCGGGCCGTGCACGTCGATGTCAACTTCACCACGCTGACGGTGTCGTACCAGTCCGAGGCGGAGGAACCGCCACAGACCTACCTGCGTACCGTCACCTACCGCGGGCTCGACTACGGCTTGCTGACCGACGTCGACCGGCTCGTGCATGCGCTGGTGCACGGCGAGATCGACCCCGAGACCGCCAGCCGGCGGCTCAACGAGCTGCGGTCGGCAGCGCGCCCGTTCCCTCGCTGGGTGGTGTCGCTGTCGACCGGCCTGATGGCGGCGGGGGTGGGTCTGCTCCTGCAAGGCCGCCCGCTGGTGGTCGCCATAGCTTTCGCCACCGCCATCGGCATCGACCAGGTCGTGCGACAGCTGGCCTGCAGGCGGATTCCGGCGTTCTACCAGCAGGTGGCCGGTGCCCTGGTGGCGTCGATCGTCGCGCACGGGGCCTTCCTGCTGGACGACGACGTGCGACCGTCGGTGATCGTCGCGTCCGGCATCATCGTGCTGCTCGCGGGCATAACCCTGGTCGGCGCCGTGCAGGATGCCTTGACCGGCTACTACGTAACCGCCGCCGCGCGCACCTTCGAGGCGATGCTGCTGACCGGCGGGATCATCGCCGGAGTCAGCCTCGGCATCACCATCGGCGTGCGGCTGGGCTTCGACCTGCAGCTGACGGCCCGCTCGACGGCCGCCATAGACGACCTGCCGCTCGCGCTGCTCGGCGGCACGCTGGTGTCGATCAGCTTCGCGCTGCGCTGCTATGCGCCGCTGCGCTCGCTGGCCACGGTCGCCGCGGTGGGGCTCACCGCCCAGCTGACGTACCTGCTGCTGGCTGCCGCCGGCACCGGTGTGGCCTGGTCATCCGCGATCGCGGCAGTGGTGGTCGGGGTGATGAGCTACTCGCTGGCTGGGCGGGTACGGGTGCCACCACTGGTGGTCGTCGTCAGCGGCATCGTCGGCCTGCTGCCCGGGTTGACCATCTACCGCGGGTTGTTCCAGCTCCTCACCGAGCGGGACGTGGGCGGACTGGTCCCGCTGATGTCGGCGTTGGCGGTCGGCGTCGGGCTCGCGTCGGGGGTCCTGCTGGGCGAGTACGTCGCTCAGCCACTCAAGCGCGAGGCACGCCGGCTGGAGAACCGGCTCGCCGGCCCCCGGCTGGTCGGCCCGCT
>JALYQN010000146.1 GCA_030855835.1 Actinomycetota bacterium
TCACTTGTCCTGCCATGCCCGTTCGCCGTCCCGGCGGGCCGGTCAGGCGAGGGTGCGCAGGGTGGCGGTCACGACGACGGCGGCGCCGACCGCGAGCACCACAGAGTGGCCGCGCCACAGCAGCACCCCGGCCACAGCGACGCCCGCGGTGTGTGCCCCCACGCCCAGGCGTTGCCCGTCTGCGAGGGCGGCGGTCACGACCAGCGCCGCCAGTAGCGCCGGTGCCATCAGGGCGGCGATGCTCATGAACCAGGCGGGCAGGTCTCGTCCGCCGGCGATCACCGGTCCGGCTGCCTTGATCAGCGCCGTCGTCACGATGCACCCCGCGATCAGCAGCCAGAGTGTCATCTGTGGCGCCCCAGGCCGATGAGGGTGGCAGCGCTGGCCGCCAGGATCGGGAGGCCCGGTGGGGTCAGCGGCACCAGGCACAGTGCGATCCCCGCCCCGACGGCGGCCACCTTGCGGGCGGGTGCTTGTTTCAGCTCGGCGACGAGCAACGCCAGGAAGACCGACGGGTAGACCGCGTCGAGGCCGAGGCGCTCGGTGTCGCCCAGAACGTCACCTGCCAGCGCGCCGATGACAGTGCCGCTGACCCAGGCGAGGTACTGCGGGACGGTTGTGCCGAACAGCAGCCAGCGGTCGAAGGTCCCGTCGCCTCGGTTGGCGAGCGCCCATGATGCGTCGACGACTGCCTGGCCCTGTGCGGCGCGCGCGAGCGGCCCGCCGGGCAACGAGGGCGCCAGTGCGATGCCCATCGCCAGGAAGCGGCCGTTCATGAGCGTCGCCGCTGACAGAGCGGCCGCGACCCCGCCGCCGCCGGCGACGATGGACAGCGCGGCGAACTGCGCCGAGCCCGCGAACACCAGCGCTGAGGTGACGATCGCCTGCAGCGCCGAGAAGCCGGCCTGCCGGGCCAGGACCCCGAAGGACAGAGACAGGACGAACGCGACGATCCCGAAGGGGATGCCTAGCCGCAGACCCGAGCGGAACGAATCGGTCATGAGCCGCACGCTAACGATATCGATCCGGGCAGCTCGTTGAGTCGGCTCCAGCCGTCTACCTCGGCCAGCGGTTCCGCGCAGATGCGCGGCCCCAGTGACGACGGCCCAGTCCTACCTGCCGATGCGCTGACCGTCGACTCGGTAGGTCACGATCACCGACGGGATCGGGTACCGGGTGGTGTGCGGCCACGTACTCGCGGGGTCCTCGAACGTCGCGCCATCGACCTCGCCGGGGTGCTGGACGGCGGTGAACACCGTCCGCCCGTCCCGCGAGATCAGCGGGCCGCAAGTCTCCGCCCCGACCGGCACGGTGAGGAACTGCTGCACCTTTCCGCGCTCAGCGCCGTCGGTCGGCACCGCGAACAGACCGTCGTTGGAGCCGATCGCGTTGCCGTCGGTGGCGACCCACAGGTTGCCGCGGCCATCGAAGGTCACGTTGTCCGGGCACGAGATCGGGCTGACCCGGTCCTTCGGGTAGCCGGCGAAGTACGTCTCGGGGGCCTCCGGGTCGCCGCAAACGAGCATCAGCACCCAGTCGAACCGGTCCGAGCCGTGGTCGTCGCCGCGCGGTGTCATCTCCAGGACGTACCCGTTGTTGTTGCCATCGGCGGCGACCAGTGGCCCGCCCGGCTCCTCGCGGACGTAGCTGCTGTCGAGCGGGTTCGCCTCGTCGGTGGGCAGCTCGGTGCCTCGCTCGTCGTTGTTGGTCAGCGCGGCGTAGATCCGACCGTTGACCGGATTGACCTCAATGTCCTCCGGCCGGTCCATCCGGGTTGGCCGCACAGCGTCGGCCGCCAACCGGGTGTCGATGAGCACGTCGGCGACCGAGAAGCCGTCGACGTAGGACTCCTCGTCGGTGCACAGCGGGATCCACCGACCAACCCCGTCGTACTCCGGCGCGGGGTCCTCGGCCTCGTCCCGCAGCCGGGCGACCGAGAGGGTGCCGTGGTCGAGCAGCCGCATGTTGTGCCGGCGGTCGGCTGCGGTGTCGCCGTCCCGGTACTTCAGTCGGGACACGAACCTGTACATGTAGTCGCCGCGCTCGTCGTCGCCGGAGTAGAGCACGACCCGGCCATCGGCCGACAGCACGACTGTGGCGCCCTCGTGCTTGAACCGGCCCAGCATGGTGCGTTTCTTGGGAGTCGACTCCGGGTCCAACGGGTCGACCTCGACGACCCAGCCGAAGCGGAACGGCTCGTGCGGCTCTTGGGACAGGTCGAAGCGCGGGTCCACCCGGTACCAGAGCAGCGACGGGTCGGTGACCTCGGTGATGCCGTAGCGCTCGTAGCTGTCGGCGTACGTCGGGTCCAGACCGTCGCTGGCCTCGAAGTACAGGTTGAAGTTCTCTTCGCCGGACAGCACCGTGCCCCATGGGGTGTAGCCACCGGCGCAGTTGTTCATGGTTCCAAGCACCCGGGTGCCGGTCGGGTCGGCGGTCGTCCGTAGCCGCCGCTCACCGGCGGCCGGCCCGGTCACCTCAAACGGCGTCGAGAGCGTGAACCGGCGGTTCACGGTGGTGTCTCGCACCGGCACCCGCCGATACGAGCCAGCCCGTGCGCCACGCTCGATCTCGACCACCGACAGGCCCATCGCCATCATGGCGATCCGACGGATCTGGTTGCCCGTGTACTGCCCGGTCGGAAACATCAGGTAGTCGTCGGTGTACTCGTGGTTCACGAACAGCGCGAACCGGCCGGGCTTCCCAGGGATCGGCTGGACGCTCACGTAGTCGCAGTTGTAGCCGAACTGCCTGGCCTGTGCGGACGGGCTCTGGTCGTAGACGTCGAAGGGCGGTGCGCCCCGCTCG
>JALYQN010000184.1 GCA_030855835.1 Actinomycetota bacterium
GCCACGTGCACACCGTCGGGCAGGCCGCGTCCGCTGTCAGCGAGTCCGGACGCCCCGACGCGGCCGACGAAGGTGTTGTAGAAACCGACGTTCTCCTCGCGGCCGCCGAACTTCACCTTCGATTGCGTGCCCTGGAAGACAATGTCCTTGTAGGAGAGCGGTATCCCTAACGAGCCGCACAGCACCTGGTGGCCCAGACACACCGCGAGGAACGGTCGCCGGGCAGCAAGCAGGTCGTCGACGGCGCGGCGAAGCGTGGCCATCTTCGGCGACGTCTGGTCGCTGGGGTCGCCCGGCCCCGGACCGACGACCACCAGGTCGAAGCCGTCGAACATCTCCGGTCCGGAGTACGCGTCGTGCCGTAGTACCTGCGTCGACATCCCCAGGACACCGAGGAGGTGACCGAGCATGTTGACGAAGTCGTCCTCGCCGTCCACGACCAGCACCCGTTGAGCGTCCAGTCCCGGCACCGGCGCCACGCCGGACTGGTCGCTCAACCAGAACTGGCTCAGGCGTTGGTTGCGTCGCCCGAGCGCGATGAGCACCTCGTCGTCGTACGCGAACGCGTCGAACCCTTCGACGGGTGCCTGTGCTTCGGGGGCGAGCCCGAACGCGCTCAGTATCCCTGCGGCCTTGGCACGGGTCTCGGCAGTCTCGTATGCCGCGTCGGAGTCGCGCACCAAGGTCGCTCCGGCGGTGATCTTGAGGTTGCCGTCGGTGTCGATGTCCGCGGTACGGATCAGTATCGGTGCATCGGCGAGCACCTCGCCGTCGTCGTTGCGCCCGATCAGCGCCGCCAGCGCCGCGTAGTAGCCGCGCCCCTCGGGCTCGTACTGCTTGATCAACCGGCAGGCGTTCTCGACCGGGCTCCCGGTGACCGTCGCGGCGAACATCGAGTCGCGCAGCACGTCACGCACGTCGCGGTGCGTGCGGCCGGCGAGGAGGTACTCGGTGTGCACGAGGTGCGTCATCGCCTTGAGGTACGGCCCGAGCACGAGTCCTCCCTCCTGGCAGATGTCGCACATCATCTTCAGCTCCTCATCGACGACCATGAAGAGCTCGTAGATCTCCTTCTCGTCGGCGAGGAACTCCAGCAACGCAGCCTTGCGCAGCGCCTGCGACTCGAGCCCGCGCAGGCGCAACGTGCCGCTGATGGGATTCATGCGGACCTGGCCCGCGTCGATGCTGACGTGCCGTTCGGGGCTCGCGCCGATGAGGAACCGCTCGCCGGTGGAGATGCAGAACGTCCAGTGCGCGCCCCGCTCGCGGGTGAGCAGTCGGCGCAGGACGGTCCACGCCTTCGCGTGCCCCCAGTCGGCCAGGACCGCCCGGTAGCTGCGGGCGACGACGAGGTTGGCGCCTTCGCCCTTGCCGATCTCGTCGGCGATGACCGCGTCGACCATCCGCGCGTAGGTCGCGTCATCGGTCTCGAACCCGCCGCGGTCGGTGAACTCCACCGGCTCGTCGGGCAACAGCTCCAGGATCTCCGCCAGCGGCACGCTGCGCTCGTACGCGACCTCGATGACCGCGAGCGGGGTGCCGTCCTGGTGTGCCTCGAAACCGCGCTCGCGCGCTTGCGCGAACGGCACCAGCACCAGCGAATCGCACCGTGCTCCACCCTCGGGTCGGCCCTCGGCGACCGGGATGTCGGCGAGGGTGTCGACCTGCCGCCAGGTGCCCGCGACCACCGTCACCTCGTCGGAGTCGCGCACGCGAAGGATCGCGTACGCGGGGTGGTCGAGGACGTCCGAGAGGACGCTCACGGTGATTCGTCGCGCAGGCGGCGCAGCCACCCGTCGGTGGTGCCGACGGTCAGGAGCAGCTGGGTGGCACGGGTGAGGACGACGTACAGCGTGCGCCACCCGGTCTCGGACTCGGCGGTGATGGCGTCCGGCTCGACCACCACGACGCCGTCGAACTCCAGCCCTTTGGTGTCCAGGCCCTCGAGCACCTGCACGCGGCCGGCGTACGCGGTGAACTGGTCGCCGAGTGCGGCCGTGACCTTCTCGCGCTGGCCGACCGGAACGACGACCGCCACGGTGCCCGCG
>JALYQN010000186.1 GCA_030855835.1 Actinomycetota bacterium
CACCACTCCCGCCTTGTGCTGCCGGCCCGGGGTCTCAGTCGGCGCCGGTCGGGTGTCTCGAAGTCCGGTGTCTCGAAGTCCAGTGTCCTGATGCCCGGCGACTTGAAGCCCAGCGTCGGCCACCGTGCGTGCGGCCAAGGTGACGAGCCGGTCGACGATCGCGTGCGGGCCGGCGGCGTGGGCAGCCGGGACCAGCGCGTCGACACCAAGGCGCCGGGACCGCTCGGCGTCTGTGTCGCGCTCGACCACCACCAAGGCGGCCACCCCGCTGGCATTCAGCCGGCCCACCGCGTCGACGTCCCAGCCGGCGAGCTGGTCTGACACCACGGCCAGGCCCGCCCGGCCGGCGGCGGCCGCAGCCAGCAGGTCGGACACGTCGACGCATCGACGGGCGAGGCGTACGGGAGCTCCGGGTCGGGTCAGCAGCGGGAGCAGCGCCGACTCCCATGCGGCGCCTCCGGCGGCAACAAGCACCCCTGTGGCCAGCGGCGCGGCCCCCGCAGTGGCTCCGGCAGCCATCTCAGCCACCCACTCTGACCAGCACGGGCGACCCTTGCGCCAGCGTGCCCAGCACGTCTTCGAGGTCGGTGCGGGGCCCGGTGAGTGCACTGTCGTCGAGACCGACCACCACCTGCTGGGCGGCGTCGCCCAGCGCTACGCCGCCACGCACAGTCAGCACCGGGACGGCATCGAGCAGCAGGTCGGCTCGACCAGGCCTGCCGGGGCCGGTCAGCGTCGGGTCCGGCACGGCGTACACGTCGACCAGGTCGCCTGCGGCGAGGTCCACAGGGGCGTCGCCGACCGCGACCGCGAGCGACACGTCGGCGCGGTCGGTCGGCACGGTCTCGTCGACAGCGGCGAGCGGAACCAGCTCACCGGTGGTCAGGTCCCGGCCGAAGACACCGTTCGGCGCCTGGTCCGCAGCCAGGTAGGTCGCCTCGTCTGCGGCGTCGTGCAGCGCGACCTCGGCGGGAGCCAGCTCGGCATCGGCGACGTCGTCACCGGCCCGGACCGGTGCCGTGGTCACCCAGACCGCCGCGGTGTCGTCGGAGGTCGTCAGCAGGCGTGCGCCAGCCACCGTCGCGATCGCGACAAGCACCAGCCCGACCGCGAGCCGCGGGTCTCGCCAGCCCGGCGAACGCAGCCGGATGGCGGGGATCGACAGCGCGGCCGAAGTGGGCGGCGCCGGTGTCGGCTCGCCGGGATCCGGCGGGACGGCCCGCACTGCGGAAGGTGGCATACCGGACATTGTGACCATCCCGGCGGTCGCGTCCAGAGTTGTGCACAGGCCAAGCCGTACCCGTTCGTACCGCCAGTCCCCGCTGGCACACTGGCCCCATGGCCCTCGGTCCCGGCGCCCCGCGGTTCCTCCAGCTGACCGACGTGGCCGAGATCCTGAACATCTCCGACAAGCAGGCATACGCGCTGGTCCGCCGCGGCGACCTGAAGGGGGTCAAGATCGGCGGGCGCGGGGTTTGGCGGGTCGAAGCGGCTGAGCTGGAGGCCTACATCGAGCGGCTGTACGCCGAGACGCGGTCGTTCATCGACTCGCACCCGTTCGACGATCTATCCAGCGACGACCTGTCCAGCGACGTGGACGCCTGAGCCAGCGGCTTGTCACACCGCGGCGTCACCACTCCCGGGGGGCGTAGCCCGCGCGCACGGCGGTGAACGGCACCAGCACACCCGACACCTCCACGAAGTCGGCGCCGACCCGGTCAACCCTGCCGCTGACGACGGACCCGTCGGTGCGTTCGACCCGGACCACTGCTCGGTCGCGGCTGAGGGTTCGCCACGCGGCCGCCCAGGTGAGTGGAACCCGCTCGACGTCGGGCGGGGCGGCGGTCCCGAGGCCGGTGATGCCGAGCACGGCTGCCGCTGGCACCAGAACGTCCTGTCCGACGACGTCGACGAGCACCCAGTCGGGTCCGACGTAGCGAACCCGGCCCGACAACGGCCCGGCACCGGCCATGGCCAGCGACACGGTTGTGCCGGTTGCCCCGCGCAGTCGCTGCAGCCAACGGACGGCAGCGATCTCAGCGCGGGTGCGCTCGGCTATCTCGGCGTCCCGGGCCCGTGCCTCCATCTCGGCCGCCTCGGCCTCGAGGTCGGCAAAGAGCCGCTCCCAGCGCATGGCGGCGACCGTACCTGCTGTGAACACCGCCTTGACGACGAAGCCGACAGGAAGTAGAAGTAAGCAAACAGTCCCAAACAGAAGTTGCGGGTATCAAATGCGCGATCGAAGTCATGACAGCGCCCGCGCCAGGGTGGTGCTCGTCGCCAGCCTGGCGGTCGAGCTCGGCCTTGTC
>JALYQN010000198.1 GCA_030855835.1 Actinomycetota bacterium
AGGCAGGGTCAAGCGACTTCGGCGAAGACACCTGGCAAGAGGGACTCGGCATCCTCGTACGGTCGCTACAGGACGAGGCCACCCTCAACGAAATCGGCGTCTCGGCGATGACAGACCAGATCGTCAGGAACCTCACCAACCGGCTGAGAGTCGAACAGTGGTACGCACACCACCCCGAGATCGAGGACCAACAGATCGTGGCTCCCCTCTTCGGCCTCGGCCTGCCCCGGACCGGATCCACAGCGCTCAGCTCTCTGCTCGCCCAGGATCCCACCCGGCGGTCGCTGCGGGTGTGGGAGGCGTCCGACCCCTGCCCGCCCCCCGAGACCGCGACCGAGCACACCGATCCACGCATCGCCATCGCCCAAGCCGGGATCGAGCTCACCAACGAGATGTTCACCGGCTTCGCCGAGATGCTCCCCTCCGCCGCGGACGGGCCCCAGGAGTGCCTGGTGCCGATGGCCTTCGACTTCCGGTCGTTGATGTTCGAGGGCATGGCGCAGGTCCCGACCTACAGCGCGTGGCTGTTGCAGTGCGACATGGAGCCCGCCTACCGGTACCACCGCCGGGTGCTGCAGCTGCTCCAGTGGCGGTGCCCACCGGATCGCTGGTGGCTCAAGTCACCCGCCCACATGCTGTCGATCGACGCGCTCGACGCGATCTACCCCGACGCCCGGTTCGTGATGACGCACCGCGACGTGCGCGAGGTGCTGGTGTCGGTGAGCGCCCTCTACGGCACGCTCGGCGGCGTGCTCACCGACCGCTCTGACCCGATGGCCATCGGCGTGCACAGCCGCGAGGTCTGGCACACGGCCCTCGAGCGCCTTGTCGACTTCCGCGACCGCGGCAACGAGCACCGCTTCGTCGATCTCTCCTTCGAGGCAATGCAGAGCGATCCGATCGGCCAGGTGACCGCCCTGTACGCAGCACTGGGAGACGAGCTCACCGACGAGGCACGGCGGCGCATGGAGGCGTGGTGGTCCACGCGCGCCGGCGACCGCTCCAGTCCCGGCCGCTACCGGGCCGAAGAGTTCAGCCTCGACCCCGCCAGCGTCGCCGCCGAGTTTGCCTTCTACTCCGACCGATTCGGCGTCCCGGCCGCCATCGCCTGACCGACAGGAGCACCATGGACGAGATCACCCAGAAAGTCGTCGACGGCACTGCCTGGCGCGAGTTCTGCGACCTGCTCGCGGACGCCGGCGAGGTCATCCTGGCCGAGGGCAACCCCGACGACCCGCTCGACCGGGCCGAGGGCTACCGAATGCTCACCCGGCTGCTGCGCGGCGCCTTGGAGACCAAGCTCGAGCACGGCCGAGCCAGCGAGCCGGTCCTCGTGCGGGCGTGTCACGAGACCATCAAGATCGTCGGCGAGAACCCGGACAACCACTACCTGGGCGCGGCCCTCGACGGGAACTACGACTACCGGATCTGGGGCACCCGCGGCGACGCCAAGTGGATCAGCTTCAATCTCTTCTCCGCTGGCGGGTTCGGCGGCGGCGGGCCGGGCACCGGGAACACGATGCACGAGGAGAACATGCACATCCAGTCCGACGGAGCCTTCGAGCTCTTCATCTCGCAACGCGAACACCCGGGCAACTGGCTGCAATCAGAGTCGGAGACGCGCAGCATCGCCATCCGCCAGACGTTCCTCGACCGACCCAACCAGCGTCACGCAGAGCTCCACATCGAACGCATCGACGACGGTGCGACCACAGGGCCGCCGGCCCCGCTGACCACGGAGGAGCTCTACCTCTCCCTCCTCTACGCCGGCTTCTACATCAAGGGCGTCGCCGAGATCGGCGCCGGCTGGGCGATCCGCCAGGCGCAGTGGCCCAACGTGTTCACCGACGAAGCCGAGCTCCCCGAGACCGACAAGTTCAAAGACCCGCAGATCAAGTGGCACCAGGCGTACTTCGAGCTCGCCGACGACGAAGCCCTCGTCGTCGAGGTCACCCCACCGGCATGCGAGTACTGGATGATCGCCCTCCACAACCACTGGATGGAGACCCTCGACTACGTTCGCCACCAGAGCACCCTCAACAGCCACTCCACCCAGCTCGAGCCCGACGGCAGCGTCCGCTGGGTGGTCGCCCACCGCAACCCCGGCGTGCCGAACTGGCTCGACACCGCCGGCCACCACCGCGGCACCATCGGTGTCCGATGGGTCGGCCCCGACGTCATCGACGTCCTCCCCGCCACCCGAGTCGTCAAGGCATCCTCGCTGTAACGAACGTTCGCGACCCCGCCGCGATACCTGCCGATACCGACACGGCGACGGCTCAGCGGGGCAGCAAGCAAGTCAGTCATGCCCATCGTCACGCCCATGAGCTGCTCGTCCACGTCCACCCCCACGTCCCAGACCTGCACCACGTCACGAACACCGGGCAGTCGGTCAGGCGAGGCAGCGGTGGAGGAACTCGCTGAAGCCGGCGTTGTCGAACTCGATGTCAAGCTGCCCATCCCCGCGGGTGATCTGCATCGACGGGCAGAAGAAGTCTGTGTCGTCCACGAAGAAGTGTGGCGAGCCCTTGACGCCGAGCTCCTTGCCGGCTTCCCAGTCGAGCAGGACCTGCTCGTCGTCGGGCGCATCGATGGGTAGGTCTGCGGCCAGGTCGGTCAAGGCTTGATGGTTCGAGATGTCCACGCCGTCCTCGAACACGGCCGTGCGCACTGAGGCGCTGAACTGCTCGCCGATCTGCGGGTCCACGGCATATGCGGCTGCTTCCCAGGCGAGGGCGGGCATCGACCCAGGCCCCGCCGGGTGGGCTCGGCGCGGAGCTGGAAGCGGGTCTGAACATCCAGCACGTCGTGCACCAGGCGTCGGGCATGGCGGCGGCCCAGCTCGAGGTCAACGTCGCCCAGGCCCTCATCCGCTTGCGCGGCCACGCCTTCGCCCACGGCCGGCCGCTCACCCAGGTCGCCCAGGACATCGTTGCCCGCCGCCTTCGCCTCACCGACGACAGCAGCCCAGCATGACTGCGGCGTATCGCTTTCTCACCCCATCCCGTCTACCGTGGGAGTCGGGCGGCCGGCTCCGACCGCCCACCGGCGGGTCCTTGACCCAGTCATGCCGGCAAAGAG
>JALYQN010000253.1 GCA_030855835.1 Actinomycetota bacterium
ACGCCGAGCGCACCGCCGAGCGCGCCGACCGTGCCCCGGCGGCCACCGAGGCCAAGCCGCGGAAGCGCTCAGAGAGCCTCGACCCCGAAATGTGACCAGCAGCGCCCGAACCGGAAGCGCCGAACAGGAAGGCACCCGATGCCGAAGATGAAGCCCCACTCGGGCACGAAGAAGCGGATGAAGGCGACCGGTAGTGGCAAGCTGCGCCGGCAGAAGGCCAACCGGCGGCACCTGCTCGAGCACAAGCCCACCACCCGCACCCGCCGCCTCGACGGCACCACCGACGTGGCCAAGGCCGACGTCGGCCGGATCAAGCGCCTGCTCGGCCGCTGACCCGCGGCCGGTCCCGCTCCCGGCTGATCCCTGACCCGTACGAAGGAGTACCGAAGTGGCACGCGTCAAGCGGTCTGTCAACGCCATCAAGAAGCGCCGCGAGATCCTCGAGCGCGCCTCCGGCTATCGCGGTCAGCGCTCCAGGCTCTACCGCAAGGCCAAGGAGCAGGTCGCGCACTCGCTGGTCTACAGCTACCGGGACCGCCGGGCACGCAAGGGTGACTTCCGCAGGCTGTGGATCCAGCGCATCAACGCCGCCGCGCGCCAGCACCAGATGACGTACAACCGGTTCATCCAAGGGCTGCGGGCGGCCGGTGTCGAGGTGGACCGCAAGCACCTGGCCGACCTCGCGGTCAACGACCCGGGTGCGTTCGGCGCCCTGGTCGAGGTGGCGCGGCACGCGCTGCCGACCGACGTGAACGCGCCCCGGGACGGCCAGGCTGCCTGACCACGCTGGGCCGCTGACCGCCCGGTCCGGGCGGGTGGCGAAGGCGCGGCGCCTCGCCGACCGCCAGGTGCGGTCGCAGTCGCGGCGCTTCCTCGCGGAGGGGCCGCAGGCGGTGCGGGAGGCGTTGGCACACCCGTCGCTGGTGGTGGAGGTGTTTGCCGCCGAGCGCCCCTCGGACGTGGTCCGCGGGCTGCGCCAGGCTGCGGACGCCGCCGGTGTGGCCTGGACCGAGGTGGGCGAGGACGTGATCCGGGTGGTCGCGGACACCGTCACCCCGCAGGGTGTGGTCGCCGTCTGCCGCTTTCTCGACCGCCCGTTGGCAGAAGTCCTGGACGCTGGGCCGCGGTTGCTGACCGTCGGGATCGACGTCAGGGACCCGGGAAATGCCGGGACGCTGCTGCGGTGCGCCGACGCCGCCGGCTGCGATGCCGTGGTGCTGGCGGGACGCGGCGTCGACCCGTACAACCCCAAGGCGGTGCGCGCCAGCGCCGGCTCCCTGTTCCACCTTCCGGTGATCGTCAGTCCGGACGTACCGGGAACCCTCGCCGCGGTGCGCGCAGCCGGGCTGCGGCTGCTCGCTGCCGACGCCGCCGCCGCCACCGATCTGGACGCGGTCGACCGGCAGGGCCTGCTGGCCGGGCCTACCGCGTGGCTGTTCGGCAACGAGGCGCACGGGCTGGATCCCGAGCTGGTCGCCGTCGCCGACGCGGCGGTGTCGGTCCCGCTGTACGGCCGCGCCGAGAGCCTGAACCTGGTGGCGGCAGCCGCGGTCTGTCTGTACGCCTCCGCCCGGGCGCAGTCCCTGACCGCAGGAGGTGCGGCATGAGCGGCGGCGAGACCGTGCCCATGGACGACATCGCCGACGGTCTCGTTGTGGCCGACGCGACCGGGACGGTGACCCATCTCAACCTGGCCGCCGCTCGCATGCTCGGCGTCGACCGGGACGCGGAGCTCGGCCGGCACCTGTCCGAGGTGCTGGCTCTGGACGACCTCGGCGGAGTCGGATGGTACGACTGCATCCGCCCGTACGACGGGTTGGAGACCCGTACCCGGCTGGTCGAGCACACCTGGTATCGGCGCGACGGGAGGGAGCTGCTGGTGACCGGGCGGCTGGTCCGCGAACGCCCCCGCGGTGCGGTGCTGCGTGTCGCCCTGTCGTTGCGCACGGTGCGCGAGCGGGAACAGCTCGATCGGCGGCACTCCGACCTGGTCACCACCGTCGCGCACGAGCTGCGCTCGCCGCTGACGGGCGTGAAGGGGTTCACCGCCACCTTGCTTGCCAAGTGGGACCGGTTCACCGACCAGCAACGCCGGCTCATGCTCGAGACGGTGGACGCCGACGCCGACCGGCTGGCCCGGCTCATCACCGAGCTGCTGGACACCGCGCGCATCGACGCCAACCGCCTGGTCCTGCGCACCGCGCCGGTCGACATCGCGGTGCTCGCCGGCCGGGTTGCCGAGAGCATCCGGGTTGCCGGCGGCCGTGCCACGGTGGTCGACGTGCCGGTCGAGCTGCCCGAGATTTGGGGTGACGGCGACAAGCTCAGCCAAGTCGTCACCAACGCGATCGAGAACGCCCAACGTTACGGGCGCGGCCAGGTGCTGGTATCGGCCGAGGCCGAGGCAGCCGCCGACGGCACTCCCGGTGTGCGGGTGCTGATCGACGACGAGGGCGACGGCGTGCCGGGGCATCTGCGGGAGCAGGTGTTCACCCGGTTCTGGAGCTCGAGCCACGGGGACGGCAGTGGGCTCGGTCTGTACATCGTGCGTGGGCTCGTCGAGGCACACCAGGGTGAGGTGATGATCGAGGACAGCCCACTGGGCGGGGCCCGGGTGCGGATCTGGCTTCCAGTCGGCGAGCCGGACTCCCTGACCGGCCCACCCTGAGTGGCCCCACCAGCGCGGTGGGGGAGGATGCGGACCGTGAACGCCGACTACGACCCCGTCGAGGTGACTCCCCTGCACGCCGACGAGGTCGCCGCGATGCGGGCCGCTGCCCTGGACGCCGTTGCCGCGGCGGCCGACCTGGGTGCTCTGCAGGGTGTCCGGCGGTCGCACGCCGGCGACCGAAGCCCACTGGCACTGGCCAACCGCGAGATCGGTGCCCTGCCCCCCGAGGCCCGCAAGCAGGCTGGCGCCCGCGTCGGTGCCGCCCGACGCGACGTCGCCGCCGCCCTGCGGCAGCGCGAGGAGGTCCTGCTCGACCGGCAGGAGGCCCGCATCCTGGTGGACGAGGTGATCGACGTCACCGTGCCGTACGACCGGGACCCGGTCGGCGCACGGCACCCGATAAGCACCTTGCAGGAGCGGATCTGTGACGTGTTCGTCGCGATGGGCTGGGAGGTGGCCGAGGGCCCCGAGGTGGAGGCGGAGTGGCTCAACTTCGACGCGCTCAACATCGGACCGGACCACCCGACCCGCACGTTGCAGGACACGTTCTGGCTGGACCCGTCGGACGCGCACATCGTGCTGCGCACCCACACCTCGCCGGTGCAGGCGCGCACCATGCTCACTCAGGCCCCGCCGATCTACGTGATCTGTCCGGGCCGGACCTTCCGCACCGATGAGCTGGATGCCACCCATACGCCGGTCTTCCACCAGGTCGAGGGTCTCGCGGTCGACGTGGGGCTCACGATGGGCCACCTCAAGGGCACGCTGGACCACTTCGCCCAGGCCATGTTCGGCACCGGCATCGACACCCGCTTTCGTCCGTCGTACTTCCCCTTCACCGAGCCGAGCGCGGAGGTCGACCTGCGCTGCTTCGTCTGTCGCGGCGCAGAGCCGGAGATCGACTCCTGCCGCACGTGTCGGGGGGAGGGGTGGATCGAGTGGGGCGGCTGCGGCGTGGTGAACCCGCGGGTGCTGGTCGCCTGCGGCGTGGACCCCGACCGCTACTCCGGCTTCGCCTTCGGCATGGGGATCGAGCGCACGCTCATGTTCCGCAGCGGTGTCGCCGACATGCGCGAGATGGTCGAGGGCGACGTCCGCTTCTCGGCGCAGTTCGGGGTGCAGGTCTGATGCGCGTGCCCCTGAGCTGGCTCGCGGAGCTCGTCGACGTCACCGACGGCGCCACCGGCGAGCAGGTCGCCGCCGCCCTCGTGCGGGTCGGGCT
>JALYQN010000288.1 GCA_030855835.1 Actinomycetota bacterium
CAACGGCGGCGGGCTCGCCGTCCCAGCCGTGGCGGAGGTCGGCGACCATCGCCGCTCGTGTGCGGGCCTGCTGGTGTGGCGCGTCGGCCAGGCGGGCGGCCTCGAACACCGCGACAGCGCCGGCCACGTCGCCGGGGTCGGGGTGCTCGGGGTCGAGCCAGCTCACCTGCACCTCAGCAGGACAGCACTGGTCGGGCCCCGAGTGCGACTGGTTTTTCGGTCCGCTCCGGCAGGTGGTGGCCACCCCGCGCCCTGCTGGGTGCGGCAGAATGGTCACGGCCGTCGGTTCGCTCATGGCCTCCCCGTCCGGCCCGACCCAGGGAGCCTCGTGCGCCGTCCCTACCGTCCGCACCGTCCGCACCGCCTGCTGGCAGTGGCCACCGTCCTGGTCGCAGCAGCCGGACTGGCCGCTGCGGCACCGGTGCTGGCCGACCGGGACTCCGGTAGAGCGTTCACCCGAGGTGCGGCCGGTATCGGTGACCCGTACTACCCGACGTACGGCAACGGCGGTTACGACGTCCGCAGCTACGACATCCGCGATTCGTACGACCCGCGGAGTGGCCGCCTGGTCGGCCGCACGCGGCTCAGCGCTGTCGCGGACAAGAATCTGTCCCGCTTCAACCTGGACCTGCTGCTCACGGCGACCCGCGTCACCGTCAACGGCCGGCCGGCGGAGTTCGCCCAGCCCGGCGGGCAGGAGCTGGTCGTCACCCCCGGCCGGGGGCTGCCGGCCGGCCAGCGGTTCTCGGTCGTGGTCGGCTACCGGGGCCAGCCGTCAGAACTCACCGGACCGGGCGGGGTCCGTGCCTGGGTGCGCACCAAGGATGGTGCGCTGGCCGTGGGCGAGCCGGAGATCGCCGCGTGGTGGTTCGCCAGCAACGACCACCCACGTGACCGGGCCCGGTTCGATGTGACCGTCCTGGTGCCGCGGGGCACCCAGGCGATCAGCAACGGTCGGTTGGCCTCCCGTACCCGGGTCGGCGACCAGACCCGGTGGGTGTGGCATGCCAGCGAGCCGATGACGACCTACCTGGCACTGATGGCGATCGGCAAGTTCGATCTCGTGCGTGGCCAGGCCGGCGGCCGCGGCTACCTGTACGCCTACTCCAAGCGCCTCGGCGACCGGGTGGATCGCGTGGCCCGCCGGTCGATCCGGCAGACGCCACGGATCGTCGATGTCCTGGCGTCGAGCTTCGGACGCTACCCGTTCAGCCAGCTGGGTGGGGTGGTGACCAGCGGACCTCTCTCGTTCGCCCTCGAGAACCAGACCAGGCCGGTCTACCCGGGCGGAACCTTCCGCCAGCCCAACCCGCTCCTGATCGCGCACGAGCAGGCGCACCAGTGGTACGGCGACGCGGTGGCCATCCAGAACTGGCGTGACATCTGGTTGAACGAGGGCTTCGCGACCTACGCCGAGTACCTGTACGTGGCGGAGCGGTTCGGCGTCTCCGCCCAGCGGCAGTTCTTGCGCGCCTACCGGTCGATTCCCGCGAGCGACTCGTTCTGGGAGGTGCGGATCGGCAACCCGGGAGCGGGCAACGAGTTCAACAACGCGGTATACGTCCGGGGCGCGATGGCGCTGCAGGCGCTGCGGAACAAGCTCGGCAGTGCAGACTTCTTCCGGCTGATGAAGCGGTGGGCGACCACGTCCGCCAGCGCGTCCACCAGCGACTTCATCGCTCGCGCGGAGCAGGTAGGAGATCGCGGGCTGCGGCGGTTCTTCGACGTGTGGCTGTACCGGCCGGACAAGCCGGCGCGCACCCGAGTCAACGGCTTCCCGCCACGCAACCTTCCCGCGCCACTCAGCCCGGATGAGGCACGCCGGGTCGACCGGGTGCTCGACCGGGCGGCGCAGTCACTCGCCCGCACCATCGCAGCCGAGCGCCACTAGACCGAGAGCACGAGACATCGATGCGGAAACGATGGGGGGTTCCCCTCAGCGTCGCGTACGCGCGGGTTCGATCCGCCCCCGTACCTCGCCGAGGGTGATCCGACCGCCGAGCCCACCCGGCGCGGTCGCGGTGAGCAGCACCTCGTCACCGTCCTCGAGGAACGTCCGGGTGTGACCGTCGGCGAGCGTGACCGGCTCGGCTCCGCCCCAGGTCAGCTCGAGGAACGAGCCACGCTGGCCGCGGTCGGGCCCGGACACGGTTCCCGATGCGAACAGGTCACCGGTGCGCAGGCTTGCCCCGTTGCTGGTCAGGTGGGCCAGCATCTGCGCCGCCGACCAGTACATCAACGCGTACGGGGGCCGGGCGACGACGGTGTTGTTCCAGGTCACTGCTATGTCTATGTCGTAGCCAGCCGGCTCGGCCACCCGCAGGTGGTCGAGTACCGGTGGGTCCTGGCCCGGCAGCGGCACCCGCGCCGCGCTCAACGCCTCCAGCGGCGTGATCCACGTCGAGACCGACGTGGCGAACGACTTGCCGAGGAACGGTCCCAGCGGCTGGTACTCCCACGCCTGGATGTCTCGGGCCGACCAGTCGTTGAGCAGACAGACCCCGAAAACGTGGTCTGCCAGTGCGGCCGTGCCGACCGGTTCGCCACCCCTGCTGGGCGTCCCGACCACGAACCCCACCTCCGCCTCGATGTCGAGTCGTCTCGACGGGCCGTACGCCGGGGCGTCGGCGTCGGGTGCCTTGCGCTGCCCGCTCGGTCGAGTGATCGGGGTGCCGGAGGCCACGACCGTCCCGGCCCGGCCGTGGTAGCCGACCGGTAGCCACCGCCAGTTCGGCAGCAGCGGCTCGCCTTCCGGTCGGAAGATCCGGCCGACGTTGGTGGCGTGCTCCAGCGAGCAGTAGAAGTCGACGAAGTCGGCGACCTCGAACGCGGCCACAGTGGTGACGTCGGCCAGGGGCACCAGGTGTGGCTGCACCGCCGGCCGCGCCTCGGGATCGGTCAGCAGCCCTACCAGCCACCCGCGCAACGACCGCCACCCGGCCCGGCCGAGACCCATCAGCGGCAGCAGCGACCCGGCCCGGAACACCGACCCCCGGTCCAGCAGCTCGGCGGCCGCCAGGGGTGCGAGGTCCACCACCAGGTCACCGATCCGCGCACCGACGCGCGGCTCGTCGCCGGCGCGGGAGAACACGGCGTACGGCAAATTGTCGACGTCGTAGCCCGAGCCGGCTGCCCCGTCGATCCAGGTGCGCCCATGGGTCCTCACGGGACGATCAGCAGCCCGAGCGCAACCAGGTCGTCGACGGGGTCCACCACGCTGCAGGAACCGAACGACCTGAACCACCGGCGCGCCGGCGGCTCGACCGGCCAAGCAGACACCGCCTCAACCAGAACGTCGGGATCACGCTCCGCCAGCACCCGCTCGGCGCGGCTACGCCCGTCACCGCGGAGCAAGACCGCGGTGGCGACCAGCACGTTGAGGAAGCCGTGCTGCTCCCAGCCGTCCGGCGAGGTGCTCCGCACCGCGTGGTGCAGGCCGGCAGTGGTCTTGAAGCCCAGCTCGCGGTCGAGCACGGCGTCGATGGTTGCGACAAGTTCGGCCTCCGACGGGTGTGCGTCGGCGCTCTGGCCGCCGGTGCGCAGCTTCACCGCGACGTCCGCGGCTGCCAGCACATCGAGGCCGCGCAACCAGTCCGCAGTTGGGTCGGGGCCGCGCAGCGGCGGCATCTCCACGTAGGCGGTGAACGGCGCCGGCCAGGTACCCAGTGCGGTCGTGATCCGGGTGGCGTTGTGCGCCAGTCCGTCCGGCGTACCGGCGTCGTCGCGCACGGCCACCTCGACCGACCGCAGGTCCAGCCCCTCGGCCCGTTCGGCCCACCCGAGCGCCGGCTCGAGCGCACCGGCTCCGCCTGACACCACCACGCTCACCGTCAGCGGAGCGGCCGGCACGTAGCTCCCCGGGGAGTCGGCCACCGGCTCGTGGTCCCGCAGGACGCCGGCCAGCTCCGGCAGCCGCTGGTCGCTGACCACGAACGGGCCGACCAGGTCGGCGTACCAGGCTCGGCGGTGCTCGGCGTGAGCGGCCGCGGCGTCGGCCATGGCGGCGTTGCCCGGTGGGAAGGTGGCCGCATCGTCGAGCAGGCCCACCAGCACGGGTGGCACGGCCGACGTTAACGACACGGTGGCGAGGTTAGCGAACGCCATGCTGAGCCCGGCCGAACCCGCAGCGAGGGTTGACACCGCGGCAGAGCCTAGCGAGCGTGGACCGGTTCGGACGATGCCCGTTCCGGACTGCGGGAGGAGTCCGTCGTGGCCCACTACCAGCGCATCGGCGATGTGCCGCCCAAGCGACACACGCAGTTCCGAGACGGCGCCGGGGCGCTGCGGTACGAGGAGCTGATGGGCGAGGAGGGCTTCAGCTCCGACTCGTCCCTGCTCTACCACCGCGGGGTGCCGTCCTCGATCGTGGCCACTCAGGTCTGGGAGCTGCCCGATCTGTCCACCGTCGCCAACCATCCGCTGCGTCCCCGGCACCTGCGACTGCCCGAGCTGTTTGACGACAACGAGTGGAAACGGCTCGACCCCGTAACCGGCCGGCGGCTCGTGCTCGGCAACGGTGACGTACGGCTGTCGTACGTGGTGGCCGGAGAGGCATCGCCGCACTACCGCAACGCCGTCGGAGACGAGTGCGTCTTCGTCGAGTCCGGGTCGGGGGTGGTCGAGACCGTCTTCGGCGCGATCACGTACCGCAGCGGTGACTACGTGGTGGTGCCCCGCGCCACCACCCACCGCTGGCTCCCCGACACCGGCTCCGGCCCCACCCGGGCGTACGCGATCGAGGCCAACAGTCACCTAGCGCCGCCGAAGCGCTACCTGTCCCGGTTCGGCCAGCTGTTGGAGCACGCGCCGTACTGCGAGCGCGACCTGCACGGACCGGGCGAGCCGCTGCTGGCCGAAGGCGACGAGGTCGAGGTACTGGTCAAGCACCGCGGCAGCGGCCCGCACTCCCAAGGCGGCCTGGTGGGTACCCGCATGACCTACGCCACCCACCCGTTCGACGTGGTCGGCTGGGACGGCTGCGTCTACCCGTACACGTTCAACGTCACCGACTTCGAACCGATCACCGGGCGGATCCATCAGCCGCCGCCGGTGCACCAGGTGTTCGAGGCAACCGGCTTCGTCATCTGCAACTTCTGTCCACGCAAGGTCGACTACCACCCGCTGGCCGTACCGGTTCCGTACTACCACTCGAACGTCGACTCCGACGAGGTGATGTTCTACGTCGCCGGCGACTACGAGGCGCGCAAGGGCTCCGGCGTCGACCAGGGATCGATCTCGCTGCACCCGGGTGGGTACGCCCACGGACCGCTCCCGAGCGCCATCGAGGCATCGCTCGGTGCCGACTACTTCGACGAGCTGGCGGTCATGGTGGACACGTTCCGGCCCCTCGAGCTGGGTGAGGGCGGCTTGTCCTGCGAGGACGGCGAGTACGCCTGGACCTGGGCAGGACGGGAGCGCTGAGCGTCAACCCACACACACGCTCCGCGAGAAAAAGATTCGGAAAGTCCTTCCCATCCCGCTATGTCACCGTGTCGAATCGCAGTTGCGGCCGTGTGTGAGGCCGTCCCCGCGGGGAAGACTCGGCGGGACCTCTTCGGAAAGGAGCGCAGCGATGCGCCCACCCACAGGCGGCCGCCGCTCAGCGGTCGCACTGACAGCGGTCGGAGGTGTGCTCCTCACGACCGGACTGATCGGGCTCGGCGGTCAGGGGGCGACCGCCTCCAGCCACCGCGAGGCTCCGCTGATCTCAGGCGAGCCGCAGTACGACAACACCGACACCTACGCGTTCCGCAGCCCCGACCGCCGGGGGACGGTAACCCTGCTCGCCAACTGGCTGCCGTTCGAGGAGCCGGCCGGCGGGCCGAACTTCTACACGTTCGCCGACGACGCCCGCTACGACATCAAGGTCGACAACGACGGCGACGGCAAGGCCGACGTCACCTTCCGCTGGACGTTCACCAACCACTACGTGACCCGCGACACCTTCCTCTACAACACCGGCGAGGTGACGGGGATCCGGGACGAGAACCTGAACTTCTACCAGACCTACCGCCTGGCGAAGCGGACCGACGGCAACGTGCGGGTCCTGGTCAAGGACCGCCGGGTCGCGCCGTCGTACGTCGGCGACGCGTCGATGCCGGACTACGCCAAGCTGCGCGACCAGGCCACCACCCAGCTCGGCAACCGGCCGGCGGCCGGGCAGGTGTTCGCCGGCCAGGCCGAGGACCCGTTCTTCCTCGACCTCCGCCTCTTCGACCTGCTGTACGGCGGCGACTTGTCCGAAACCGGCGACGACACGCTGGCCGGCTTCAACGTGCAGACACTCGGCGTCCAGGTGCCCCGTGCCTCGCTCACCGTCACCGACAACCAGCCGGTCATCGGTGTCTGGTCGACCACCAGCCGGGAGACCGTCTCCAGCGGCTACCGCCAGGTGTCGCGGCTGGGCAACCCGCTGGTCAACGAGGTGGTCATCGCGCTGCGGGACAAGGACCGGTTCAACGCCTCCAGGCCGTCGGGCGACGCGCAGTTCCTCGACTACGTGCTGAGCCCGGAGCTGGCGGCGTTGCTGAACCTGTTCTACGACGTAGGGGCGCCCGAGAACAACCGCACCGACCTGGTGCAGGTCTTCCTCACCGGGATTCCGGGGCTGAACAAGCCACCGGGCGTCACGCCCAGCGAACAGCTGCGACTCAACGTCAACACCCCGGTCACGGAGAACCCGGACCGTCTCGGGGTCATCGGCGGCGACACCCAGGGCTACCCCAACGGCCGGCGGCTGACCGACGACGTCCTGGACATCGCGCTGCAGGTGGTGGCGGGCGAGATCTACGCGCCCGACCCGAACCCGAACGAGCTTGGCGACGCTGTGGACACCAACGACGTCGACTTCGAAGCCGAGTTCCCGTACGTCGCGCTGCCGGCGTCCGGTTCGGACGAGAACCCGCACAACGACGACCCCTCCGCGGCCGCGGCCGGTGGGGCGGCGGACTCCTCGGCATCGCCGGGGTTGCCGGTGCTCCCGCTGTCGGGCATCGGGCTGGGCCTGCTGGCCCTCGCCGGTGGGATGCTCACGTGGGTCAAGCGGCCGAAGGGGGCAACGTCCACCGCTTGAGCACCAGCACCCGCGACCGACCGCTGACCGCTGTGGTCTGACGGTCAACTGAAGCGTCGTCCGGTCCCCGACCAGACCCACTCCCTCCCGGGTCTGGTCGGGGGTCGGCGACACTCATGTCTCCGCCCAACTCACCCTGTTCACGCATCTCGCCGATCGACCGGCGCCCGTGAGCCGAAGGAGCCGAATGAGACGCTCGGCTCTGCTCGCGCTCACCGCCACCGTCATCGGAATCGTGCTCGCCGTGTCGGGTGCCTTCGCGTGGGTCGGCTCCGACCCAGCGGCACCGCCGCCCCCGGTCACCGGCATCGACCCTGCGGCGCTGGCCACCGCGAACGACCTCGACTCCGTCGTGGCCTCGCTGCAGGACCGCTTGCAGACCCAGCCCGCCGATGCGCCGGCCTGGGCAGCGCTCGGGGTCGCCTACGTCGAGCAGGCCCGGCTGACCGGCGACCCCACCTACTACCCCAAGGCGGCCGGCGCGCTGCGGCGTTCCCTGGCCGAACAGCCCGACGACAACTCGCTCGCGCTTGCCGGTCGAGCGGCGCTGGCCGCCGCCCGGCACCAGTTCGGCCGCGCGCTGCAGGCGTCGCGCGCAGCACTTCGGATCAACCCGTACGAGCTCGGAGCGCTCGCCGTCCGCGTCGACGCGCTCACCGAGCTCGGCCGGTACTCGCCGGCACTGGACGCGCTGGCGCAGGCCGACCGCCGGCGCCCGGGAGTGCCGGTGTTCGCGCGCTACTCGTACGCCCGCGAGCTGCACGGCCGTACCGGCGAGGCCGCCGAGCTGCTGCGCCGGGCCCTGTCGAGCGCCTCCGTGCCCGCCGACCGGGCGTACCTGCTCACCCTGCTCGCCGATCTGGACCGCCAGGCCGGGCGGTTGGGCGCGGCTGGAGGGGCGCTGTCGGAGGCGATGCGCAGCGACCCCGGAAACCTGGCGGCGCAGGCGTCGCAGGCCCGGCTGGCCGTCGCGGAGGGCGACCTGGGCCAGGCGGCCCGGCGATGGCGCGAGCTGGTCAGCGCGGCACCGCTGCCTGAGTACGTCTTGGCGCTCGGCGAGCTGTACGACGCCACCAGGCGCAAGGCTGCCGCCCGGGCGCAGTACCGGGTGCTGGAGGCCACGGCCCGCGTAGCGCGCAGCAGCGGTGTGGACACCGCCCTGGAGACCGCGCACTACCAGGCCGACCACGGGTCGGCGGCGAAGGCCTTGACGGCCGCGCGCGCCGCGTACGGGTCGGCGCCAAGCATCTGGGCAGCCGACGCGCTGGCCTGGGCGTTGCACCGCAGCGG
>JALYQN010000291.1 GCA_030855835.1 Actinomycetota bacterium
GCGCCGATTCGCGCGAGGCCCGGCTGCTCAGCGAACGCCGGGGGGGCCCATTGCTCACCATGCAGCGGGTGGCATTCGACGACGAAGGGCGCGCGATCGAGTACGGCGACCACATCTACCGCCCCGAGCGGTACACCTTCGAGCTCACTCTGGTCGACCGTTGAGGGCGGCAGCCGACACCAGTGTCGAAACATCAGTGCTGCCGGGACGACCCCAGTGCCCGAGATTCGGCTCTACTCGGCCCAGCGCTGGCTGAGTCGGGCCACCGCGGTGCCGTCGCCCCAGGAACGGCGCGCGGTGCGGGAGGCGCGGCGGGCGCTGGATCGGGACCGCCGCGATCGGGCCAGGTCGGCCGCCCCGACCAGGCCGGCGTCGTTACCGAGGTGCGCCTTGACGATCCGTGCCTCGGACCGGAACCCGCGGCCGGTCAGTGTCCTCCGGTACGACTCGCGGGCCGGACCAAGCAACAGCTCACCCGCCTCCGACACTCCACCGCCGACGACGAACAGGCCGGTGTCCAAGGCGGCTGCCAATCCGGCAATGCCCACCCCCAGCCAGCTCCCGGCGTCGGCCAGCAGCTCCTGCGCGGCGGGGTCGCCGCCGCGGGCCGCCTCCGACACCAACCGTCCCGTGATCTCGGCTGGCGGTACCCCGATGGCGTCGAGCATCGGCTGCGCCATCGGCGAGCCCTTGTACGCCAGCTCGCGCGCCTCACGCACCAGGGCGTTCCCGCTGGCGTACTGCTCCCAGCAGCCTCGGTTGCCGCACTCACACCGGTGCCCGCCCGGCACCACCTGCATGTGGCCGAACTCACCGGCCATGCCGTGGCGTCCGCGGTAGAGGACGCCGCCGAACATCATCGCCCCGCCGATGCCGGTCCCCAGCGTGATGCATACGAGGTCCTCCTCACGCTGTGCGGATCCGAATCGGAACTCCGCCCAGGCGGCGGCGTTCGCGTCGTTCTCCACCACCACCGAGAGCCCGATCCGCCGCTGCACGGCATCGCGCAGCGGCTCGTTCCGCCAGGCAAGGTGCGGCGCGAACAGCACCGTCGAACGGGTGATGTCGACGAAGCCGGCGGCCCCGATGCCGACCCCGACCACGTCCCGGAGCGACCGCAGCTCATGCACCACGTCGGCGATGGTGTCCTCGACCTCGGTAGGGCTGGTGCTGGGGGTCTCGCGGAAGGTCCGCTCGACGACGTTCCCGTCGGGGTCGACCACTCCGGCCTTGACGGCGGTGCCCCCGATGTCGATCCCGATCGAGAGCCGTTCCAATAGCGGCACCCCGGCATTCTCACAGACCCGCACCGATGGCGACGGGGCGAACCTGTTGCCGCCACGTGGCCGAGTCCCGCAGAGTGTCTGGGTGGATGCGGATCTGCGCGAGGCGACGGCGGCGGGTCGTGTCGACGTCCACCTGCAGCCGATCGTCTCGCTGCCCGACGCCGCCCTGATGGAGGTCGAGGCGCTGGCGCGCTGGCAGCGCTTAGACGGCAGCTGGGTGCCGCCGGACGAGTTCATCCCCGCCGCGGACCGCAGCGGACTCATCGTCGAGCTCGGCCGACAGATCCTCGACCGCTCCTGTGGGCTGGCCGCGGGCTGGCGGCACGGCGGGCAGGCCGTGGGGGTGTCGGTCAACGTGTCGGCCCGTCAGCTCGACGAGCCCGAGTTCACCGACATGGTCATCGACACCTTGGCCAGGCATCACCTCGAGGGACCGGCGCTGGCGCTGGAGATCACCGAGTCCGCAATAGTCCGCGACCCCGGCTGGACGGCCGGCGTGTTGTACTCGCTGCGTACGCACGCTGTCCACATCGCCCTGGACGACTTCGGTACGGGCAGCTCGTCGCTGACTCTGCTGCGCGAGCTGCCGGTGGACGCGCTGAAGGTGGACAAGTCGTTCGTCGACCGCGTGACCGAGCACCCGCGCGACGCCGTCCTGGTACGGATGCTCACCGACGCCGCCCACGCCCTCGGGCTCACGGTGTGCGCGGAGGGGGTGGAGACGATGGAGCAGGCCCGGCAGCTGACCGCTTTAGGGGTGGAGTACGCCCAGGGGTGGACGTTCGGACGCCCCCTACCGGTGGAACCCTCGGGACAGCTGCCGTGTTCGCGCTGGCCTCGACCGCGGATGGACCTGAGCGCTCCGCCGATGCTCCCCCTTGGCGCGGCGGAAGACATCGTCGTGGTGACCGACGGTGCACACGTCATCCTCTACGCCTCACCGACCGCGAGCGAGCAGCTCGGGGTCGCGGCGGTCGGGCTGGTCGGTCGGTCGGTGGCTCGCTTCGTCCACCCCGCCGACCGGGCGCTGCTGCGCCGCGGCGGACACGTCACGGTCCGTGTCCAGGGCGGGCGCCGCAGCGGCTGGCGTACCTGGGAGATCTTCGCCCGCAGCGACCGGATCCACGACGGCGACGGCGAGACGTTGTGGCTGTGCCGCGACGTGACCGCGGCCACCGAGGCGGCGGCGTCTATCGCGCATCAGCAGGAGTTGTTCCGGCTGTCGTTCGAGGAGTCGCCGGTCGGCATGGCGGTGTCCCGCCTCGACGGCACCCTCATCCAAGTCAACTCGGCCCTGGCCGAGATGCTGGACTCGACCCCCGAGCGGCTGCTCGGTAGCACGATGGCGTCGTGGACGCACCCCGGCGATAGAGCCGTCGACGCCGACAATGTCGACGCCCTGATCCGGCAGACCGCCAATTCGCACACACTCGACAAGCGCTTGGTCACTCGCGACGGCCGTACGCTGCCCGTCACCGTCATCGCCACCGCGGTGGTCAATCGGGACGGTCCTCAGCTGGTCGTCGCGCATGTGGTGCCGCGCGACTCCCCCTCCTGACCGCCGCCGAGCCCCGCCAGACGGATCTTCCGACACCAGGGTTGCCCAGACAACCAAGCGGTCGGAAGATCCGTTGTCCCGGGCCGCCCCGGGCCGCCCCGGGCCGCCCCGGGGCTGCCGGACGGATCCTCCGACACCTGGGTTGCCCAGACAGCCCAACGGTCGGAAGATCCGTCCCGCGCGGGCCGCCGCCGGACGGATCCTCCGACACCTGGGTTGCCCAGACAGCCCAACGGTCGGAAGATCCGTTCCGCGCGGGCCGCCGCCGCCGCGCCGGACGGCCGTCAGGGGTGGCGGGCCAGGTCGCCGGCGCCCACGATCCCGGCGGTGTTGCCCAACGCCGCCAGCCTGATCTCTAGCATCGGCCGATACCCGCGCCCGGTCAGCTCCCGCTCGAAGGCTGCCCGCATCGGCTCGAGCAGCAGGTCACCAGCCGCCGACACTCCACCACCTACCACGGCTACTGCGGGGTCGAGCACGGCCGCCAACGACGCCATCCCCTCTCCCAGCCAGCGTCCGGCCTCGGCGACCAGCTCGACGCTGGCGCGGTCGCCGGCCTGCGCCAGGCTGGTCACCATCGGTCCCTGCACCGCGTCGGCGTCCCCGCCGCAGGCGTCGGCAAGCGCACCGGCCAGCGGTGAGCCCGAACGGATCAGCTCGCGGGCCTCCCGTACGAGCGCCCGGCCGCTGGCGTACTGCTCCCAGCAACCCCGGTTGCCGCAGCCGCACCGCTCGCCGCCGGGAACCACCCGCAGGTGGCCCACCTCGGCCGCGACCCCGAACGCACCCCGGTGCAATGCACCGTCGAGGACGATCCCGCCGCCGATCCCGGTGCCCACGGTCAGCAGCACCAGGTCGTCGACGTCCTCGCCGGCGCCGAAGCAGAACTCCGCCCAGGCCGCCGCGTTGGCGTCGTTCTCGACCACCACCGGCAGATCCACCCGGTCGGCGACGTGGTCGCGCAGCGGCTCGTCCCGCCAGGCGATGTTGGGCGCGAACAGCACCTTCGACCGGTCGCAGTCGACAAATCCGGCCGCGCCGATGCCGACCGCCTCGACCGGGTGCAGCCGGCGGTGCCGCCCGACCAGCTCGGCGATGGCGTCGGCGATGGCGGTGGAGACCCCCTTGCCGTGCGGGTCGGGGGTGGGCAGCTGGTCCTCGTGCAGCACCTGACCCTGCTCGTCGATGACGCCGGAGGCGATCTTGGTGCCGCCGACATCCACGCCGACGGTCAGTCCCACCGGGTGTCTCCCCGCTCGGTTCCGCCCGGCTCGGTGTCGCCCCGCTTGACGTCGGCAGTCATCTGCTCGACCAGCTGGCACAGCGCGAGCCCGAGCGAGGTCGCGGACTCGACGACCTGCTCGCGCACCTCCGGACTCGTCCGCCGCACCACCGCCAGCGCGCGGCACAACGGGCACCAGGTGCACTCCGGCGGGTGCCCGGCCTCCACCGGGTCGCCGAGGTACTCACGGGCACGGTCGGCCAAGGTGGCGAACAGCAGCGCCGCCTCCTGCGTCGCCGTCCCCACGGGGTCCCCACCTGCCCCGGCCGTCACGCGGCGCCGGCCTCAACGCGCTTCTTCAGCCCGCCCAGGGCGGTGTCCACGATGACTTTCTCGGCTCTCCGCCGCAGCATCCCGATCATCGGGATCGACACCACGACGGCCAGCCGGTACGTGACGCGGGTCGAGCCCGGGCTGTCCCCGTCGAGCACGTACGCGCCGTCCATGCCCTTGAGCACCTTGCCCGACACCAACGTCCAGGTCACCTGGCGGTCGTCGTCCCAGTCGTACGCGAGGGTGTACTCGTCCTTGATCGGCGCGGCGTCGATGACGAAGCGCACCTGCTCGGCCCGTCCGTCGGGACGTTGCGCGAGCACCTCGGTCTGCTTGACCCCCCGGGCCCACTGGGGGTAGGCGGGGAAGTCGGCGATGACCGCCATCACCGCCGCGGCCCCGGCGTCCACGGTGATGGCGGAGGTCGTCTGGTCGGTCATCGCACCTCCGTCTGACGCCTTCTGGCTTGGGCCTGCCGGGACTGTAGCGTTCGCGGAATGCGTGAGTTCTCCACCCCGGGGACGTATGTGGTGCCCCCGCACGGGAACCTCACTGATGACGTGCTTCGGCACCTGGAAGGCCCGGAAGAGGTCGTGCTGTTCCGCCGGCAGCCCCGCGCCGAGCCCCACGCCGGACCCGACTCCGGACCCACCGTGCCGACCGGGTCCTGGCTGGACGTCACCGCCAGGCAGTTCCGCGACGAGGTCGTGGCCG
>JALYQN010000335.1 GCA_030855835.1 Actinomycetota bacterium
CTCCCGGTCCCGCTCCGGCTCGCGCACTCCCGGCGGTGGGCCGCCGCCCAGCCAGCCACCACGGATGTCGCCGGCCCGCGGCGGCGGTGGCCGCTCGGCCCGCTTGCGCGCCGCCGCTGACGACCGGAGCTGGTAC
Source organism: Actinomycetota bacterium (assembly GCA_030855835.1). GTDB lineage: Bacteria > Actinomycetota > Actinomycetes > Propionibacteriales > Nocardioidaceae > JACCVL01. The sequence continues at coordinate 137 of JALYQN010000335.1, forward strand.
GGGACGCTCGTGACCATGATCCCGGGGGAGAACAGCAGCCTGCCCTTGAGGATCAGCGCCGTCTGGTTGTGCAGCAGCTGCTCCCACCAGTGGCCCACCACGTACTCGGGGATGTAGACCGCGACAATGTCGCGCGGGCTCTCCCGCCGGACCTGGCGCACGTACGAGACGGTCGGCCGGATGATCTCGCGGAACGGCGACGACAGCACCCGCAGCGAGACTGGCAGCTGGGCAGCGTCCCACTCGGCCAGCAGGCGCGCGGTGGTGTCCGGGTCCACGTCGACGGTGATCGCCTCGAGAACGTTCGGCCGGGTCGCCCGGGCGTAGGCGAGCGCCCGCATCGTGGGCTTGTGCAGCTTGGACACCAAGACGATGGCGTGCACCCGCGACGGCAGCCCGACGTCGGACTCGTCGACCACCAGCTCCTCAGCCAGCTGCTCGTAGTGGCTGCGGATGCCGCGCATCATGAAGAACAGCGCCGCCATCGCCAGGATCGCGATCCACGCGCCGCTGATGAACTTCGTCACCAGCACGATCACGAGCACGCTGCCGGTGATGCTGAACCCCACCGCGTTCACCGCCCGGTTGCGCTGCATCCGGGCCCGCTCGCCGGGGTCCCGCTCGCTCGGGAGCCGCGCGTTCCAGTGCCGCACCATCCCCAGCTGGCTGGCGGTGAACGACACGAACACGCCGACGATGTAGAGCTGGATGAGGCGGGAGACCTCGGCGTCGAAGGACACGATCAGCACGATTGCCAGCAGGGCCAGCACGATGATGCCGTTGCTGAAGGCCAACCGGTCCCCGCGTAGCTGCAGCTGCCGCGGCAGGAAGCCGTCGCGGGCCAGGATCGAGCCCAGCACCGGGAAGCCGTTGTACGCCGTGTTCGCGGCCAGCACGAGGATGATGCCGGTCACCGCGGTGACGAAGTAGAAGCCGATCGGGAAGTGGTCGAAGATGCCGGCCGCCAGCTGGCCGATCACCGGGTTCTGGTCGTAGTCGGCACCGGCCAGGCTGCCGTCGGGCGCGCGGAGCTCGGTGGCGGGGTCCTCGACCATCCGGACGTCCATCAGGTTGGCCAGCGTGATGATGGTCATCGCCATCGTGATGGCGACCAGACCGAGCAGGCCGAGCGTGGTCGCGGCGTTGCGGCCCTTGGGCTTGCGGAAGGCCGGCACCCCGTTGCTGATCGCCTCCACCCCGGTGAGCGCCGCGCAGCCGGAGGAGAACGCGCGAAGCAGCAGGAACGCGAACGCCAGACCCGTCACCCCCTCGCCCAGGCTGTCCTGCGTGACGATGTCGAATCGTGCGCTCTCAGCCAGCGGCAGCGAGCCGAACAGGTACCGCCCGAAGCCCCACAGCCCCATGCCGAGGATTCCGGCCATGAACAGGTAGGTCGGCACCGCGAAGGCGGTTCCGGATTCGCGGACGCCGCGCAGGTTCATCGCCATCAAGAACAACGTGGCCGCCACCGCGACGAAGACCTCGTGGCCGGCCAGCGCGGGCACGGCGGTTGCGACGTACTGCGCGGCCGACGAGATCGACACCGCGACGGTGAGGATGTAGTCGACGAGCAGTGCACTGCCGACGCCGAGGCCGGCGGTCGCGCCGAGGTTGGTGGTGACGACCTCGTAGTCCCCTCCACCGCTGGGGTAGGCCTGCACGTTCTGCCGGTACGACGTCACCACGACCGCCATCACAGCGGCGACGGCCAGGCCGACCTGCCAGCTGAACGAGTACGCCGACAGACCGGCCATCGACAGCACCAGGAAGATCTCGTCCGGTGAGTACGCCACCGACGACAACGCATCGCTGGCGAAGACCGGGAGGGCGATTCGCTTCGGGAGCAGGGTCTCGCTCAGCTGGGTGCTACGGAGCTTGCGACCCAGCAGGATGCGCTTGCCCGTGTCGGCGATGCCCACGAGCCGCGATGCTAGCGTCGGGCAGCGTGCATGTGGTGATCATGGGCTGTGGCCGGGTCGGCTCGACCCTCGCGCACAGCCTGGAGCGGCGTGGCCATGCCGTGTCGATCATCGACAGTGCTCCGGACGCCTTCCGCCGGCTGGGCCCCTCGTTCGCCGGCGCCACCGTGACCGGCGTCGGCTTCGACCGCGAGGTGCTGGTCGCGGCGGGCATCGAGACCGCGGAGGCGTTCGCGGCGGTCTCCAGCGGAGACAACTCCAACATCATCTCGGCGCGGGTTGCACGCGAGCAGTTCGGTATCACCAACGTGGTCGCCCGCATCTACGACCCCGGCCGCGCCCAGGTGTACGAGCGGCTCGGCATCCCGACGGTCGCGACCGTGACCTGGG
>JALYQN010000338.1 GCA_030855835.1 Actinomycetota bacterium
GCGCATGCCCCTGGCCGGAGCGCACCCGCAAGGTGGCGGTCCCGGCGTCCGACGGAGGGTCCAGCCGGTGGGCGAGGGCTCGCAGGTCGGTGCCGGCGGGGACGTCGAAGACACCTGCCCGCCCGTACGCCTGCACCGGCGAGGTGACCCGCGACAGCCGGAACATTCGGGCCGCTGCCCGGTCGACGTCGTGCCCGATGACGTACCAGCGCCCCCGGCGAGACAGCAGTCCCCACGGCTCCAGCGTGCGGGTGCCGGGTGCGGACTGACCGGGCCGCCGGTAGCCGAAGCGCACCCGTCGCCGCGTTGCCGTGGCGTCCCAGACAGGCTCGAACGCCGGCTCGCCGGCCGCCAGTCTCGGTTCGACCAGCCGCAGCGCCTCGGTGTCCACGTCCACCCCGCCGGCCCTGAGCTTGACGACGGCGCTGGAGGTCTGCCGGGCCAGCCGCGCGTGCTGCCAGACGCGGGCGGCCAGGCCGACCGCGGCGGCCTCGTCGGGCGCCAGGTCGATCCGCGGCAGCTCGAAGGCGTCCCGCCTGATCCGGTAACCCGGCTCGTCGTCGAACAGCCGATCGTTGCTGCCGAGCTCGATCGGGATGCCGATCTCGCGCAGCTCCTCCTTGTCCCGCTCGAACATCTTCTCGAACGCGTCGTCGGACTGGTCCCGGTAGCCCTCGACGACCGCGCGGATCCGGCCCTTGGCCAGGTATCCGGTGCTCACCAGCAAGGCGATGACCAGGTTCATCAGCCGCTCGGACTTGCGCGTAGCCACGACCCGCGAGGCTACCCCGCGGCCAGGATGTCGACGGAGAAGATCAGGTCGGCGTCCGCCGGGATCGAGGGCGGCGAGCCCTGCTCGCCGTACCCGAGGTCGCTGGGGATCGCGAGGATGACCCGGCTGCCGACCCGCTGGCCGCTCAGTCCCTGGTCCCAGCCGGGGATCACACCGCCGGTGCCGAGCTGGAAGCCGAACGGCTCCGGCTTCGTCCACGACTGGTCGAAGATCTCACCGTCGGGGTACAGCTGGCCCAGGTACTGCACGGTGAGGGTCTGCCCGGGCTGCACCTTCGGCCCCTCCCCCTCGATGACGGTCACGACCTCAAGCTCCTTCAGGTCGCTGGGCTCGTCGCCGTCGGCGACGAACCGCTGCGGGACGCCCTCCCCGTCGACCTCCAGCGTCGGCAGGTCCGCGGGGGGTGGCAGCTGCTCGCCCTGGGCCGTGTCGGGGATCTCGGTGACGTTCTCGACCGTCGCAACGAAGACCAGGGTCTGTCCAGGCTCGATACCGAGCTGTGGGTTGCCCGCGGCGCCGAACCCGGCGTCCGGCGGCACCGCGATGGCGACCCGGCTGCCGGCGGACTGGCCCAGCAGTCCCGAGTAGAGCCCGGGGATGATGCCACCGGACTGCATCTGAAACACCAACGGCTGGCTCCGCTCGTAAGAGGTGTCGAGCACCCTGCCCGTACCCCCGTTTGCCAGCACGTAGGCGATGGTGACCTGATTACCGTCCGCGATCGGTGCGCCGTCACCTTCCTCCAAGACCTGCACGGTGGTCTGGTCCACGCTGTACGGAGCGTCGATGTCGACCTTCGGCTCGGTGTCGACCGCGCCGGTCACGGTGACGCCGGTCAGCTCCCCGCTCGCGGCCGGAGCACCAGCGCTCGGGTCGCTGTCCGTGCTCGGCGTGGTCTGCGTCGTCGTCTGCGCCGCCCCGTCACCGGAGTCGGAGTCCGAGCCGCCGTTGCAGGCGGCGACGAACGCGAGGGGGATGGCGAGCAGGCTGAGCACAAGGCGGTGCACAGGCAGTTCGGGCACGGCGGTCCTCGCGGTTGACGTCACGGCAGAACGGCCTACCGTACCCGGGGCAGTCGCCCGGGCTCGCTCACATCGAGTCGATCAGCCGGTGCACCCGCTCGTCGTGGGAGCGAAAGGGGTCCTTGCACAGCACGGTGCGCTGGGCCTGGTCGTTGAGCTTGAGGTGAACCCAGTCGACGGTGAAGTCCCGCCGCCGTTCCTGCGCCCGACGGATGAAGTCGCCGCGAAGCCGGGCGCGGGTGCTCTGCGGCGGCACCGACTTGGCCCGGAAGACGGCGGGGTCGCTGACCGTCCGGGTCACCGACCCACGACGCTCCAGCAGGTAGTACAGGCCGCGGCTGCGGTTGATGTCGTGGTAGGCGAGGTCGAGCTGGGCGACGCGTGAGTCGCCCCAGCTCAGGGCGTGAGTGGCGCGGTAGCGCTCGATGAGGGTGTACTTCACCACCCAGTCGATCTCCCGCTCCACCAGCGACAGGTCACCGGACTCGACCGCCTTCAGGCCGCGCTCCCACAGGTCCAGCACTCGCTCGATCGCGGTGGTGTGCAGGCTGCGTCGGTCGACGAAGTCCCGCGCCCGGCTGAGGTACTCACCCTGGATCTCCAGGGCGTTGGCCTCGCGCCCGTTGACCAGCCGGACGCGGCGCCGGCCGGTCATGTCGTGGGAGATCTCCCGGATGGCCCGGATCGGGTTCTCGAGGGTGAGGTCGCGCATCACCACCCCCTCTTCGATCATGCGCAGCACGAGGTCGGTGCTGGCCACCTTCAGCAGGGTGGTCGTCTCGCTCATGTTGGAGTCCCCGACGATGACGTGCAGCCGCCGGTACTTCTCCGCGTCGGCGTGCGGTTCGTCGCGAGTGTTGATGATCGGACGCGACCGGGTGGTGGCGCTCGACACGCCCTCCCAGATGTGCTCGGCCCGCTGGCTCAGCGCGTACACCGTTCCCCGCGGCGTCTGGAGCACCTTGCCGGCGCCGACGATCAACTGCCGGCTCACCAGGAACGGGATGAGAACGTCCGCGAGCCGGCTGAACTCCCCCTGCCTGGCCACCAGGTAGTTCTCGTGGCAGCCGTAGCTGTTGCCGGCCGAGTCGGTGTTGTTCTTGAACAGGTAGACGTCGCCGATGATGCCGTCGTCGCGCAGCCGGCGCTCGGCGTCCACGACAAGTCCCTCGAGGATCCGTTCGCCGGCCTTGTCGTGGGCCACCAGCTCGCCGATGTCGTCACACTCGGGGGTGGCGTACTCGGGGTGGCTGCCCACGTCGAGGTAGAGCCTGGCCCCGTTGCGCAGGAAGACGTTGCTGCTGCGGCCCCAGGACACGACCCGCCGGAACAGGTAACGGGCCACCTCGTCCGGAGACAGACGTCGCTGCCCACGGAAGGTGCAGGTGACGCCGTACTCGTTCTCGATGCCGTAGATCCGGCGGTCCACGACAACCACCC
>JALYQN010000353.1 GCA_030855835.1 Actinomycetota bacterium
CCGCGGGTGCGTGCCACCAGCTCGGGCGCAAGGCGACTGGTGGCCGCGCGGGCGCCGGTGACCCCCATCACCGAGGTGGCATAGACGAAGCCGCGGCAGGCCGTCACGGTGGACGCGATCCGGGCGTCGCTGGACGACGGAGCAACGAGGAACACCCGGTCGAGACGCAGGTCGTCGGCCGCCGCCATCCACTCGGTGGCCTCCTCGGGCACCAGGTCGGGGGTGATGAGCCCGCCGCCACCTGCCGCGGCGAGCTCACGGGCGAACCGCTCGACGCCGTAGCGTTCGACCGGGTTCCAGTACGTCATCGCAAGCGTCGGTGCGCCGGCGGCAACGGCTGCCGCAACCACCGTGAACGTGTCTGCGGTACGGACGCCGCCGGCCAGCGCGCCCTCGGTCGCACGCTGGATGGTCGGGCCGTCCATCACCGGGTCGCTGTACGGCAGGCCCACCTCGACCACGTCGACGCCGGCCGCGACCATCGCCTCGATCGCCGCGATCGAGCCGTCCACGCTCGGGAAGCCGGCGGGCAGGTAGCCGATGAGCGCCGCCCGGCCCGCGGCCCGGGCCCGGGCGATGGCCTCCCGGACGCTCACCCACCGCCCCCGGTTGCGGTATGGGCTGCGGTGCGGGCTGCGCTGTGTGCGTCCTCGGCGTCCAGCTCGGGTCCCGCGTCGGCGACCTCGAAGAACTCCGCCGCCGTGACCATGTCCTTGTCTCCACGCCCGGACAGGCTGACGAGGATGACGGCGTCGGGCCCCAGCTCACCGGCCAGCTCACCGGCCAGCTCCAGCGAGCCGGCGACCGCATGCGCCGACTCGATCGCCGGGATGATCCCCTCCGTGCGCGACAGCAGGGCGAACGCCTCCATCGCATCGGCGTCGGTGACCGGCCGGTACGTCGCCCGTCCGGTCTCGGCTAGGAAGGCGTGCTCCGGCCCGACGCCGGGGTAGTCGAGTCCGGCGCTGATCGAGTACGACTCCACCGTCTGGCCGTCCTCGTCCTGGAGCAGGAATGACCGAGCGCCGTGCAGCACCCCGACCCCGCCACCGCTGATGGTGGCCGCGTGCCGGCCGCTGCCGATCCCCTCCCCGCCGGCCTCGAAGCCGTACAGCCGCACTGAGTCGTCGGGGATGAACGCGGTGAAGATGCCGATCGCGTTGGAGCCGCCGCCGACGCACGCGCACACCGCGTCCGGTAGCCGGCCGGTCAGGGCCAGAGTCTGCTCACGGGCCTCGTCCCCGATGCCGCGGGTGAAGTCACGCACCATCGCGGGGAACGGATGCGCGCCGGCCGCGGTGCCGAGCAGGTAGTGGGTGGAGTCGACGTTGGCGACCCAGTCCCGCAGCGCCTCGTTGATGGCGTCCTTCAGGGTGCGGCTGCCGGTGCCGACCGGGACCACCTCGGCCCCGAGCACCCGCATCCGGGCCACGTTCAGCGCCTGCCGTTCGACATCGACCTCGCCCATGTACACGACGCAGTCGAGGTCGAGGTACGCGCAGGCGGTGGCGGTGGCGACCCCGTGCTGACCGGCGCCGGTCTCGGCGATGACCCTGGGCTTGCCCATCCGCTTGGTGAGCAGCGCCTGGCCGAGCACGTTGCGCACCTTGTGCGCCCCGGTGTGGTTGAGGTCCTCGCGCTTGAGCAGGATCCGAGCACCGGCGACCTCCGACAGCCGGGTGGCGTCGTACAGCAGGCTGGGCAGCCCGGCGTACTCGCGTCGCATCCGCTCCAGCTCGGTGCAGAAGCCGGGGTCGGCCATGGCCTCATGCCAGGCCCGCTCCAGCTCGTCCAGCGGGGCGATCAGCGCCTCGGGCATGAACCGGCCGCCGAAGCGGCCGAAATGACCAGACGCGTCGGGCTGCGGCTCGGCGTATGTCGTCATGGCTGCATCGTCTGGTGGCGCCGGTCAGTGCCGGGACTTGAGCGCCGGGTGCGCCCCGGCCGCCACCAGGTCGGCAACGGTGGCGCGGGGGTCGTCCCCGGTCACCGCGGTCTCCCCCACCAGCACCACGTCAGCCCCGCAGCGGGCGTACTCGATGACCTCGCGCGGCCCGCGGATTCCGGACTCGGCGACCCGGACCACCTGGTCGGGGATGCGGGGCGCGAGGCGGGCGAACGTCGACCGGTCCACCTCGAGGGTCTTGAGACAGCGTGCGTTGACACCGACCAGCTCGGCCTCGGCCTCCAGCGCTCGTTCGAGCTCGTCCTCGTCGTGCACCTCGACCAGCGGAGTCAGGCCGATCGAGCGCGCCCGCTCCACCAGCGACACCAGCGCGGGCTGGTCGAGGGCGGCCACGATCAGCAGCACCATGTCCGCACCTGCGGCGCGGGTCTCCCACAGCTGGTACGACGACACGATGAAGTCCTTGCGCAGCAGGGGAACGCCTACCCTGGCGCGAACGCGGCGCAGGTCGTCCAAGCTGCCACCGAACCGCCGCCGCTCGGTGAGAACGCTCACGGCGGCGGCGCCGCCGGACTCGTACTCGGCTGCCAGCGCGGCCGGGTCGTCGACGCTCGCGAGCGCCCCCCGGCTCGGGCTGGCCCGCTTGACCTCGGCGATGACCGAGACACCGGACGCCCGGAAGGCCGGCATCGGGTCGAGGGCGGGATCTTGCCGACCGGCCCGCTGCTTGACGTCGCTGAGCGGCACGGCGGCTTCTCGGCCGGCCAGGTCCAGCCGGGCGCCTTCGACGAGCTCGTCGAGCACGGACATTGGCGCCCCCGGAGGCAGTCGCTGCGATGCTTGCTCGGACCGGCCCACCCTACGGCGGCCTCGACCCCCCGGATCAGCCGGGTGGGGCGCCTGGGTGGGGGTCAAGAAGACCCTGATCCGAGGCCGGCGGCTGCCATCACCCTGCCGACCAGCAACGCCAGCGGCAGCAGCCCTACACCCACCCAGAACG
>JALYQN010000363.1 GCA_030855835.1 Actinomycetota bacterium
CACTCTCAGCGGATGGGGGAGCCGGCTGGGCCGGTCGGGCTGCGGGTGGACGCGTTGGCGAGTGCGCCGGAGGCGCTGCGCCGGCGGGTGCTGCGCATGGCCGCGCTCGAGGCCGGCGCAAGCCGCAGCGACCTGGCGGCCGGACATGTCGAGGCAGTGGGGGCGCTCCTGAGCGACTGGCACGGGCAGCGCGGAATCGACCTGCCTGGTCGGATCCGAGCCGTACGGTCCGGAGGCGTGCTGCGCCTCGGGCCAGTTGCGGACTGAGGTCACGACTCCGGTGTGACACTGTGATCAGGTGGACGCCGAGCACGTGCGCGACGACCTCACCACGGTCCTCGTCACCGAGGAGCAGATCCGCGAGCGGCTGGCGGTGATGGCCAAGCAGATCGAAGCGGACTACGCCGGACGCGACCTGCTCCTCGTGGGGGTGCTCCGCGGCGCGGTGATGGTGATGGCCGACCTGGCCCGCCAGCTGGACAGGCACGTCGAGATGGACTGGATGGCGATCTCGTCGTACGGCTCCGGTACCACCTCCTCGGGCGTGGTGCGGATCCTCAAGGACCTGGACACCGACATCACCGGTCGGCACGTGCTGCTCGTCGAGGACATCATCGACACCGGCCTCACGCTGTCGTGGCTGGTCCGCAACCTGTCGTCGCGCAATCCCGCCTCCGTCGACCTCTGCACACTGCTGCGCAAGCCGGAGGCGCAACAGATGGCGGTCGAGGTGTCGTACGTCGGCTTCGACATCCCCAACGAGTTCGTGGTCGGCTACGGGCTCGACTATGGCGAGCGCTACCGCAACCTGCGCTGCATCGGTACCCTGGCGCCGGCGGTCTACACCAGCGACACCCGCGGGGAACACAGACCCTCCGCCGACCGTTGATTTGGTGACTGCCCACACCGGAACCGGTGCCGGCGGGTACCGTCTAGGGAAGTAATAGTCCCGGGTGATCGGGTTGTCGGCTCCGAACCCTCGGCGCCGGTATTGAACATCAGGAGGGACGGGGCACTTCCGCCCCGCGTCTATGGACTTCAAGCGCATTCTCCGCGGGCCGTGGCTGTGGATCGGCCTCGGCATTGTTGCCGTGTTCGCGATCCTGCAGGTGCTGTCCAACAGCGGGGGCGGCGAGGACGTCGACACCTCCGAGGTGGTGGCCGAGCTCGAGGCAGGGCGCGCCGAGTCGGTGTTGTTCGTCGACGGCGACCAGCAGATCCAAGTCACCCTCGACGACGGCTCGGTCATCCAGGCGCAGTACGTCACCGACCAGGCCATCGAGCTGGCGGACCTGGTGGAAGAGCAGATCGGTGCCGAGGAGATCGCCGACTACAGCGTCGACGCCCCCACCGAGCCCGGTCTGCTGAGCTCGTTCCTGCTCACCATGCTGCCGTTCGTGCTGATCTTCCTGCTGTTCATCTTCCTCATCAACCAGGTGCAGGGCGGTGGCGGCCGGGTCATGCAGTTCGGCAAGTCCAAGGCCCGCCTGATCACCAAGGACATGCCCAAGACCACGTTCGCCGACGTGGCCGGCGCGCAGGAGGCGGTCGAGGAGCTCGAGGAGATCAAGGAGTTCCTCGCCGAGCCGGCCAAGTTCCAGGCCGTCGGCGCCAAGATCCCCAAGGGCGTGCTGCTCTACGGCCAGCCCGGAACCGGGAAGACGCTGCTCGCCCGGGCCGTGGCCGGCGAGGCAGGCGTGCCCTTCTACTCCATCTCCGGCTCGGACTTCGTCGAGATGTTCGTCGGCGTCGGCGCCAGCCGGGTGCGCGACCTGTTCGAGCAGGCCAAGGAGAATGCGCCCGCGATCGTGTTCATCGACGAGATCGACGCGGTCGGGCGACACCGCGGTGCCGGTCTGGGTGGCGGTCACGACGAGCGCGAGCAGACCCTCAACCAGCTGCTGGTCGAGATGGACGGCTTCGACGTGCGCGGCGGTGTGATCCTGATCGCCGCGACGAACCGGCCCGACGTCCTCGACCCGGCGCTGCTGCGCCCCGGCCGGTTCGATCGCCAGATCGGCGTGGACAACCCCGACCTGGTCGGTCGTCGGAAGATCCTGGAGGTGCACAGCCGTGGCAAGCCCATCGCTGCCGGGGTCGACCTGGCGGCCGTCGCCCGGCGTACCCCCGGCTTCACCGGGGCCGACCTGGCCAACGTGCTCAACGAGGCGGCCCTGCTCACCGCCCGTCAGAACATGCAGTTCATCGACGACAACATCCTCGACGAGGCGATCGACCGCGTGGTCGCCGGCCCGCAGCGGCGCAGTCGGGTGATGAGCGAGCAGGAGAAGCGGATCACCGCCTATCACGAGGGGGGTCACGCGCTGGTCGCCGCGGCGCTTCCCGGCAGCGACCCGGTCCGCAAGATCACCATCCTCCCGCGCGGCCGCGCCCTGGGATACACCATGGTGCTGCCCGACGAGGACAAGTACTCGACCACTCGCAGCGAGATGCTCGACCGGCTGTCGTACATGCTCGGTGGCCGGGCTGCCGAGGAGCTGGTCTTCCACGACCCGACGACCGGCGCCTCCAACGACATCGAGAAGGCGACCGCCCTGGCGCGGGCCATGGTCACGCAGTACGGGATGACCGAGCGGCTGGGGGCGATCCGCTTCGGGGAGTCCAACGGCGAACCGTTCCTCGGCCGCGACATCGGGCACCAGCGCAACTACTCCGAGCAGATCGCGGCCATGGTCGACGAAGAGGTTCGGGAGCTGATCACCGAGGCGCACCAGGAGGCGTTCGACATCCTCGCCGACAACCGCGAGGCGCTCGACCAGCTCGTGCTCGCGCTGTTCGAGAAGGAGACGCTCGACCAGTACCAGGTCGCCCAGATCTTCACCACCCTGCGCCGCCGCTCCAAGCGACCGGCGTGGACCGGCTCGCCGCTACGGGTGCCGTCGAACAAACCGCCCGTCGGCGTCTCGTCCTCCAACGGCTCGCATCCGCAGGAAGAGGAGGAAGGCGGGATCGTTCTGGCCCCCGGAGACGGCGGCGACATCCGCAGCGGTGGCGACGGACCGGGCTCGGGCCCCGGGCCGGGACCGACCGGGAGCTGCGCCGTGGCCGACCCCCTCTCGCTCTACGGCGACGGGGTGCCGGGGCACTACGACCACGACCGGGCGGCCGCGGCGGTCCGCGAGCTGCTGATCGCCATCGGCGAGGATCCCTCCCGGGACGGGCTGCGGGACACCCCGGACCGGGTCGCCCGTGCCTGGCACGAGCTGACGTCCGGCCTGCGCCAGCGGGCCGAGGACGTGCTCACCACCACCTTCGACCTCGGCCACGACGAGTTCGTCCTGGTCAAGGACCTCGAGCTGTGGTCGTTGTGCGAGCACCACCTGGTGCCCTTCACCGGTGTCGCGCACATCGGCTACATCCCGGCGGAGGACGGTCGCATAACGGGGCTGTCCAAGCTGGCCCGGCTCGTCGACGTCTACGCCCGCCGCCCGCAGGTGCAGGAACGGCTCACCACCCAGGTCGCCGACGCGCTCACCCAGATCCTGCAGCCCCGAGGGTCGATCGTGGTGGTCGAGGCCGAGCACCTGTGCATGAC
>JALYQN010000416.1 GCA_030855835.1 Actinomycetota bacterium
GGGTGGTCGGCTGCCACCAGCAGCAACCGCCCGGTCTCGCCGACAAGTCCGGCGGGCTGTTGGCGGGCAGCGGCCTTGGCCCCCACCCGGCCCGGCTCGCGGACCCGGGTGGCCAGCAGGTCGTCGATGCGCAGCGCGGTCCGCGGCTCGGTGCTCACATCAGCGCCTCCACCTCGGCGGTGGTGGGCATGGCGTCGGCGCACGCGAGCCGCGAAGCGACGACTGCGCCGGCGGCGTTCGCGAACCTCAGCACCCGCTCGAGCGCCCACCCGGCGAGCAGACCGTGACACAGCGCGCCACCGAACGCATCGCCGGCTCCGAGCCCGTTGACGACGTCGACCGAGAAGGGAGGCACGCTGACGCAGCCGCCGACGTTGTCGCCCCGGACACCCGCCGGGCCCTGCTTGACGACAGCCAGGTCGACGCCGGCCGCGCGCAGCGCCTTGGCGGCGGCGTCCGGGTCCCGCTCCCCCACCGCTGTCTCGCACTCGTCCAGGTTGCCGACCGCCACGCTCACATGCGGCAGCGCAGCCGTGTACGCGTGATGAGCCTCCTCGCGCGAGGCCCAGAACATCGGCCGGTAGTCGAGGTCGAAGACGGTGATCCCGCGGCGGCCACGCAGCTCCAGCGCGGCGAGTGTCGCCGCGCGGCTGGGCTCGACCGACAGCCCGGTGCCGGTGACCCAGAACACGTCCGCCTCCCGGATGGCGTCCCGAACGGGACCATGGTCCAGCTCCCCCGCGCGCAGCATCAGGTCTGGCGCCGGTCGCCGGCCGTAGAAGTAGAGCGGGAAGTCATCGGGCGGGAAGATCTCGCAGAAAGTGACCGGGGTCGGCAGGTCAGCGTCGGAAGTGACGAACCGGTCGTCGACGCCGAAGTCGCGAATCGCGCGGTGCACGAACCGGCCGAATGGGTCGTCTCCCACCCGCGTGATGAGAGCCGTCCGGCGTCCGTGCCTGGCGGCGGCGACGGCGACGTTGGTGGCACTGCCGCCGAGGTACTTGCCGAAAGATTTTACGTCCTCCAGCCCCACCCCCGTGTCGTGCGGGTAGAGGTCGACGCCGACGCGTCCCATGGTCAGCACTTCGTACGGACGGGTGTCCGATGTCATGCCGGGACGCCCTTGAGGTAGTCGAGGCAGGTGGCGACGTCGGCTCGCGGAGTGTCGACATCACGATCGGCCAGCATCACGTCCTGCTCCAGCACGTACCAGCCGCCATAGCCCGCCGTTTCCAGCGTGCCGACAATGGCGGCGATGTCAACGTCACCAGTCCCGAACGGCCGAAACAGGCGCTGCGCAACCGCCGCGCCGAACGCCAGATCGCCTGCGAGCACCCGGTCGGACAAGGTGGCGTCCACGTCCTTGAGATGGACGTGGGCGACGCGGTCGGCGTGCTCCTGGGCGAGCGCGAGCGGGTCGGTGCCGCCGACCAGCAGGTGACCGGTGTCCAGGCAGAGTCCGATCGACGACCTCTCGAGCACCCGTCGGACGTCCTCAGCTGACTCGACCACGGTGCCGACGTGGGGGTGCAGCGTGGCCACGACTCCCCGCGAGCCGGCGTGTTCGAAGACCTTGTCGAGTGCGGCCAGCAGGGTCTTCCACCGGGCATCATCGAGCAGCGGGCGCGAGTCGTATCCGTTACCACCACTGTGCGCCGCGAGCACGACGACCTCAGCGCCCGCCGCCAGGCAGCCGTCGATGTAGGCGTCCACCACCGGGAGCGGGTCGTGCGCCTCCTCATGCAGGAGCACGGGCAGAAAGCCTCCGACCGCTCGCAGGCCGTACGACTTGAGCAGCGCCGCCTTGGCGGACGGTTCGGCAGGTAGGAAGCCTACCGGGCCGAACTCGGTGGCGGTCAGGCCCAGGTCGCGCATCTGTTCGAGCACGAGCGACGGCTCCAGCTGCTTGCCCCAACCTGTCACCTCGCAGACGCCCCACGAGATTGGGGCCGCGGCCACTCGGTCGAGCCTCATGCGCGGACCTCAACGAGGGCGACCGGACGTCCCTCGCGACGTGAGCGGTCGGCCGCCTCTGCGACGTAGAACGCCTCCAGGGCATCGGTGGGCGTGCAGGCGGGCGTCCCACCGGTGCGCACCAGCTCCACGAAAGCACGTGTCTCCGCCTCGTACGCCGCTGCGAACCGCTCGGGGAAGCCGGTGGCGGCCGGTCCCGCGGGAAAGGAGACGCCGGCCTCCGTCGAGGTGAGCGGTGTGCTGTCGTCGAGACCGGCTGCCACCGAACCCTCGGAGCCGAGGACCTCGAGGCGCACGTCGTATCCGGCAGCGTTGTAGCGGGTGCAGCCGACCTGCGCCTGCGTCCCGTCATCGAGGGCGAGCAGGGCAGACATGGTGTCGACGTCGTCGTGCTCTGCGAACAGGGCGGCCCCCCGGTTGGAACCCAGCGCGTAGACGCTGGTGACCTCGCGGCCGGTGACCCACCGGATCGAGTCGAAGTCGTGGACTGCGCAATCGCGGGCCAACCCGCCGGAGCTCGCGACGTACTCGGGTGTCGGCGGCCCGGGGTCGAAGGTGTTGGAGCGCACCGTGTGCAGCCAGCCGAGCCGCCCAGAGCCGACTGCCTCGCGGGCATTCACGTAGCCGGGATCGAACCTGCGCTGGAAGCCGACCTGCACCGGCGTCGGGCTGCCGGTCAGGGCATCGACGACGGCTTTGGTGCCGGCGAGGTCAACGGCCAGGGGCTTCTCGACGAAGACGGGCAGGCCGGCGGCCACGGCGGCGGTGACCAGGTCGCGGTGTGCATCGGTGGCGGTGGCGACGATCAGTGCGTCGAGCCCGGTGCCGGCGGCGAACAGCTCGCCGACGTCGGGAAGGTGCTCGAACCCGGTGCTGGCGGCCAGCTCCCCGGCGAGTTGGACGTTGACATCTGTGACCACGACGGACTGCACCGTGCCCAGGCGCGCCAGCATCTCGGCACGCACCCTCCCCATGCGCCCTGCACCTGCCAACCCGATCCGCATGCCACCTCGCTCCGTGCCAGTGCTGGGGTCTCCGAGATGGAGTCTTTCGACGCGAGGGGGACGTGTCAAGACTTTGTCCTGACATATTGACGTACTGAGGTGGGGACTGAACCCTGGTCGGTATGTCGGTGCCGCCGAT
>JALYQN010000435.1 GCA_030855835.1 Actinomycetota bacterium
TCCCGCTACACTGGCGCCTGCTCGCGGCGGGTGTGCACGCGAGCACATGGTGGGTGTAGCTCAGCCGGTAGAGCACCTGGTTGTGGTCCAGGGGGCCGCGGGTTCAAGTCCCGTCACTCACCCCACCCCACCCCCGGCACCCGCTCCGCTGAGAGTGACAAATCTGTCGCGACACGCCGGTGAAGGGCGCAACCGTCACTCTCAGCGGAGGGAGCAGCCTGGACGTCGTCAGGCTGCCCGCGGCACCGACCCGTGCGGGTCGATCACGAACTTCTTCGCGGCACCCTGGTCGAAGTCGGCGTAGCCCTGTGGGGCGTCGTCGAGGGTGATGACGGTCGCGTTCACCGCCTTGGCGATCTGCACCCGCTCGCCGAGGATCGCCATCATCAGACCGCGGTGATACTTCATCACCGGGCACTGGCCGGTCGCGAACGAGTGAGACTTCGCCCAGCCGAGCCCGATCGCCAAAGACAGCGACCCTTGCCGCGCAGCCTCGTCGGCCGCGCCGGGGTCGCCGGTGACGTACAGACCCGGAATGCCGAGGGCCCCGCCGGCGCGAGTGAGGTCCATGAGCGAGTTCAGCACGGTCGCGGGTGCCTCGCTGTCCGACCCTTCACCGTGCCCGCGCGCTTCGAAGCCGACGGCATCCACACCGCAGTCGACCTCGGGTACGCCCAGGATCTGCTCGATCTGGTCCTTCGGGTCGCCCTTCGAGACGTCCACGGTCTCGCAGCCGAAGCTGCGTGCCTGCGCCAACCGCTCCTGGTTGAGGTCGCCCACGATCGTCACGCTGGCGCCGAGTAGCTGTGCGGAGACCGCGGCCGCCAGCCCGACCGGGCCAGCACCGGCGACGTACACCGTTGATCCCGGTCCGACGCCTGCGGTGTAGCAGCCGTGGAACCCGGTGGGGAAGATGTCCGACAGCATGGTCAGGTCGAGGATCTTGTCCATTGCCTGGTCCTTGTCGGGAAACCGCAGCAGGTTCCAGTCGGCGTACGGGACCAAGACGTACTCGGCCTGACCGCCCACCCAGCCGCCCATGTCGACGTACCCGTACGCCGAACCGGGTCGATCAGGGTTGACGTTGAGGCAGATGCCGGTCTTGCCTTCCTTGCAGTTGCGGCAGCGGCCGCACGCGATGTTGAACGGCACCGAGCAGAGGTCGCCCTCCTTGATGAACTCGACGTCTCGCCCGACCTCGACCACCTCGCCGGTGATCTCGTGGCCGAGGACGAGCCCTTCAGGGGCGGTGGTCCGGCCGCGCACCATGTGCTGGTCGCTGCCGCAGATGTTGGTGGTGACGCACTTGAGGATCACCCCGTGCGGCACTGGGCGCCCGACGTTGTCGGGATTCACCCCAGGACCGTCTTGCAGGGTGAACGTCGGGTAGTCGATTGACTTGACCTCGACGCCACCGGCTCCGGTGTAGGCCACCGCCTTGTTTCCACTCATGCGAACTCCTTGCCAATGGGGTGGTTCGATCCTCCGGGCAGGAGCGCCACTCGGCAACCGCAGCCCGGCCGCCCGCAACACAGGCCCCGACCACAGGAGGCTCAGCATGCCTGCGGGGCGCAGGATGTTCTCATCGTCCGTCCGGGCCGGACGCCGCGCTCAGGTCAGAGGTACGACGTCAGGCGCCCCGAGGCGAGCAGAGTCGGCGGTCTCGTCGTCGGGCATCTGCTGGCTCTCCCGCTCGGCGGCGACCCGCTGCCGGTAGTGCTCGACCTCGCGGGTCATCTGTTCGTCGCTCCAGCCGAGCACCCCGCCCATCAACCGGGCTGCCTCCTCGCACACCCCGAGACCGCGGTCGAAGGTCTCGATCGAGATTCGGGTACGCCGCGTCAGGACGTCGTCGAGGTGGCGCGCGCCCTCGTGCGAGGTGGCGTAGACGATCTCGGCGCGCAGGTACTCGTCGGCCCCCTGCAGCTCCTCACCGAGCGTCGCGTCAGCATCGACGAGGTCGAGCACCTCTTGCGTCAGCGAACCGTAGCGCCGGAGCAGGTGCTCGATGCGCACCGGATGCAAGCCGGTACGCCGCGCCAGGACGCGCCGCTGGTTCCACAGCGCGTGCCAGCCCTCGGCGCCGAGCAGCGGCACCGTGTCGGTCACCGAACCCGGCACCGACTGGTCGAGATCGGAGGCCCGGCCGTGCACCGCCTCGTCGACCGCGTCCTTGGCCATCACCCGGTACGTCGTGTACTTGCCGCCCGCGACCACCACCAGCCCCGGCACGGGGTGGGCGACGGCGTGCTCGCGGGACAGCTTGGACGTGGCCTCGGACTCCCCGGACAGCAGCGGCCGCAGCCCGGCGTAGACGCCTTCCACGTCGGCGTGGGTCAGGGGCGTCTCGAGGACGGCGTTGACATGGTCGAGCAGGTAGTCGATGTCCGAGCGGCTGGCGGCGGGGTGGGCCTTGTCTAACGTCCAGTCGGTGTCGGTGGTACCGATGATCCAATGCCGGCCCCAGGGGATGACGAACAGGATCGACGTCTCCGTACGCAGGATGAGCCCCGAGTCGGATCTCAGCCGGTCGCGCGGCACGACCAGGTGGATGCCCTTGCTGGCACGCACCGCGAACTGCCCGCGCTCCCCCGCAAGCCCCTGCGTCTCGTCGGTCCACACCCCGGTGGCGTTGACGGTCTGGCGAGCGTGCACGTGCAGCTCGCGCCCGCTCTCCAGGTCCTGGACCACGGCACCGGTGACCCGCTCCCCCTCGCGCAGCAGACCGGTCACGCGGGCGCGAGAAGCGACCGCTGCACCGTACGACGCGGCGGTGCGTGCCAGGAACATCGTGTGCCGGGCGTCGTCGACCTGGGCGTCGTAGTACTGGATGGCGCCGACGAGGGCGTCCTTGCGCAGCGACGGTGCCACCGCCCGGGCGCCTTTACGGGTGAGGTGGCGATGGCGGGGCACTCCCCGGCCCCGTTTCGACAGCATGCCCAGCACGTCGTACAAGGCGACCCCGGACCCGGCATACCAGCGTTCCCAGCCGCGACCGCGCAGCGGGTAGAGGAACGGCACCGGTCGTACCAGGTGGGGGGCGAGCCGCTGGATTAGCAGCCCGCGCTCGCGGAGCGCCTCGGTGACCAGCCCGAAGTCGAGCATCTCCAGGTAGCGCAGCCCGCCGTGCACCAGCTTGCTGGAGCGGCTGGAGGTGCCGGATGCGTAGTCGCGCGCCTCGACCAGGCCCGTACGCAGCCCGCGGGTGACAGCGTCCAAGGCGGCGCCGGCCCCGACGACGCCGGCACCGATCACGAGGACGTCGAGCTCGCCGGCCGCCATCTCGTCGAGGGCGCGCTCACGCTGGTCGGGCGCCAGGGCCACGGGCCTCATCGACGCATCAGTCCACGTCCACCCAGTCCAGGGCGCGGGTCACGGCCTTCTTCCACCCCTCGTACCCCTCGGCCCGCTGCTCGTCGCTCCAGTTCGGCTCCCAACGCTTCGACTCGTTCCAGTTCTCGCGCATCTCATCGGTGTTGGACCAGAAGCCGACGGCCAGCCCCGCGGCGTACGCGGCGCCGAGGGCGGTCGTCTCGGCAACCACGGGCCGGCTCACCGGAACGCCCAGCACGTCTGCCTGGATCTGCATGGCGAGGTCGTTGGCGGTGACCCCACCGTCGACCTTGAGCACGTCCAGATGCACGCCGGAGTCCTGCTCCATCGCGTCGGCGACGTCGCGGCTCTGGTAGCAGATCGCCTCGAGCGTCGCCCGGGCCAGGTGCGCACCGGTGTTGAAGCGGGACAGGCCGACGATGGCCCCGCGCGCGTCGGAGCGCCAGTGCGGCGCGAACAGCCCGGAGAACGCCGGGACGAAGTAGATGCCGCCGTTGTCCTCGACCTCGCCTGCCAGCGTCTCGCTCTGCTCGGCATCGGAGATGATGCCCAGCTGGTCGCGCAGCCACTGCACCGCCGAGCCGGTCACCGCGATCGACCCCTCCAGCGCGTACACCGGCGCGTCGTCGCCGAACCGATAGCAGACGGTCGTGAGCAGCCCCGCCTGCGACCGTACGATCTCCGTTCCGGTGTTGAGCAGCATGAAGTTGCCGGTGCCGTAGGTGTTCTTCGCCTCGCCCGGGCTGAAGCAGACCTGGCCAACGGTCGCGGCCTGCTGGTCGCCGAGGATGCCTGTCAGCGGCACCTGACCGCCCAGCGGCCCGTCCTCGCGGGTGGGGCCGTAACCGTCTGGCTCGGAGCTGGAGCGGATCTCCGGCAGCATCGACCGCGGAATGTCGAAGAAGCCCAGCAGCTCGTCATCCCAGTCCAGCGTCTCGAGGTCCATCAGCATGGTGCGGCTGGCATTGGTGACGTCGGTGACGTGCACGCCGCCGTCTGATCCGCCGGTGAGGTTCCAGATCAGCCAGCTGTCGGTGTTGCCGAAGATGGCGTCCCCCTTGTCGGCCGCCTCCTTGACCCCGTCGACGTTGTCGAAGATCCACTTGATCTTGCCGCCGGAGAAGTACGTGGCCGGGGGCAGGCCGGCCCGGTGCCGGATGGTGTCGCCATGACCGTCGCGCTCCAGCGCGGAGGCGATCTTGTCGGTGCGGGTGTCCTGCCAGACGATCGCGTTGCAATAGGGCTTGCCGGTGTTCTTGTCCCACACCACGGTGGTCTCGCGCTGGTTCGTGATCCCGACCGCGACCAGGTCGCTGAGCGAGAGCCCGGCGTCGGACAGGCCGCGCTCGATCACGGTGCAGGTGTTGTCCCAGATCTCCGCCGGGTCGTGCTCGACCCACCCGGCTTTGGGGAGGATCTGCTCGTGCTCGATCTGGTGGCGGCCCACCTCGCTGCCGCTGTGGTCGAAGATCATGAACCTGGTGCTGGTGGTGCCTTGGTCGACGGCGCCGACGTACTCAGCCATCTCGTGCTCCTCGGGTCTCAACGTGCGTACGGGTGATCTCGGTGGGCTCAGGGTTCTATTTGGTCGGCTCCGACACCACCGGGTCCTCGGTGGACTCGTCCTCGGGGATGTGCATCTCGATTGCGAACTTGAACAGCGCGCCCCCGATCAGCCCGCCGATGATGGGCGCGACGATCGGCACCCACCAGTACGGGTAGCCCGTCTGCGGCACAGACCAGGCCGTCTCGTAACCGGTGATCCACGACGCGAGCCGGGGGCCGAAGTCGCGAGCGGGGTTGATCGCGTAGCCGGCATTGGCACCCCACGCCATCCCGATACCCACCACCAGCAGACCGACCATGAGCGGACCGATGTTGCCCAGCGGGGGGTTGTTGGTCGCCGTCGTCAGCGCAAACACGACGAAGACGAGGATCGCTGTGCCGACGATCTGGTCGAAGAACGTCGTCGTGATGCTGACGGGTGTGTCCGGGGTCCCGTTTCCTGGGAGGGTGGAGAAGATGGTTTGCGTCTTCGTGAGGTTGGGGTCGACCGCTTTGATCAGGTCGGCGTAGACGAAGCGCACGATCATCGCGGCGGTGAAAGCGCCGAGGGTCTGAGCGGCGCAGTAGGGGGCGACCTTCTTCCACTCGAAGCCCTTGAACGCGGCCAAGGCGATGGTGACCGCCGGATTGAGGTGCGCTCCGCTGAGCCGTGCGGCGGTGTAGATGCCAAGGGTCACGCCCAGGCCCCACGCCCAAGAGATCGAGTCGTGGTCGCCGAGAGACCCGTCCGGGGTGGTCACTACCTGGGCGACCACCCCTACGCCGAACAGAATCAGGATCATGGTGCCGAGGAACTCTGCGGCCAGCTCGCCGACCAGCGGACTCCGCTTCACGAAACCTCCAGTGCTCCCCGTCGCCCAGACCCCTGTCGAGGGAGGCTAGGGGACACCGGACGTTCCCGCTCGTCGTCCCCGCCCGGGCCCGCTCGAGGCATGGGTGCTCTGGCGGCGTCAGCCCTCCTGCAGCCCTGTTGGCGCGCCGTGCACAGCGGGGATCTGGCCCATCCTTCCGGCCTGGAAGTCCTCGAAGGCTTGCGCCACCTCAGCGCGGGTGTTCATCACGAACGGCCCGGCCCATGCCAGCGGTTCGCGGATCGGCAGTCCACCGAGCACGATCACCTCCAGCGACGGCGACCGCGATTCCTGCCCGGCCGCAGCCGCGACTTCGACCACGTCGCCGGCGCCCAGCACGGCGAGCTGGCCGGTGCTTATCGGTTGACCGGTCGCACCGACCGTCCCGCTGCCGGCTAACACGTACACGAGCGCGTTGAAGTCCGGGCGCCATGGCAGTCGCAGCCTGGCGGTCGGCGCGATCGTCGCGTGCGCCATCGCCATCGGGGTGTGCGTCGTACCAGGCCCCGCCTGCCCGGCGACGTCGCCGGCGATGATCCGTACGAGCGCACCGGAGTCCGGCGTCGTGGCGAGCGCCACGTCACCGCCTCGGAGGTCCTGGTAGCGGGGCTCGGACCACTTCATCGCGCGCGGCAGGTTGACCCACAGCTGCAGCCCGTGGAACAGCCCGCCAGCCTGCACCAGCCACTCCGGCGGCTTCTCGATGTGCAGCAACCCCGAGCCTGCGGTCATCCACTGGGTGTCCCCGTCGGTGATGGTGCCTCCGCCGCCCTGGCTGTCGCTGTGCTCGAAGACCCCGTCGATGATGTACGTCACGGTCTCGAAACCGCGATGTGGGTGCCACGGGGTGCCCTTTGGCTCACCCGGCGCATACTCGACTTCCCCCATCTGGTCCAGGTGGATGAACGGGTCGAGCTGGCTCAGGTCGACTCCGGCGAACGCCCGACGTACCGGGAACCCCTCGCCCTCGTAACCCTGCGGCGCGCTCGTGACCTGGGCAACGGGCCGCGTGGTGGCCGCTGGCCCTGGTTCGGTGAGGCGGGGCAGGACGGTCAGGTCGTCGACGGTGACGGCAGGCATGAGGTGGGCCTCCTCGCGGGCGGGCGGATGTCTCCGGCAACGCTGGACGAACGAGGAGAGATTCCCGTTCGCCCTGGCAGCACGAATGTCTCATCGTCGGTGAATCTGGTAGCAAGGGCGCGGACCTTGCTGCACCCGACTTGTCGAAGGAGCCGTACGTGGACTGGACGCTGGAGGTCGTTTTGCTCCCGGTGAGCGACATCGACCGCTCGATCGCCTTCTACCGGGACCAGGTCGGCTTCGTCCTCGACCATGACACCCGCACGGAGCAGATGCACATCGTCCAGCTGACCCCCGTCGGCTCCGGGTGCTCGATCGTGATCGGGGACCTGCCGGCACACCACGAGATGGCGCCGGGGTCGATTCGGGGGTTGCAGTTGTGCGTTGCAGACGCGGCAGCCGCCCACCAAGAGCTGCTGAGCCGCGGAGTCGACGCGGGTGAGATCATGGTGCTCGACGAGCGCGACGGAGGCACGTTGTTCGGGTTCAGTGACCCCGACGGCAATACGTGGACCGTGCAGCAGCTCCGCGCGCGGGCCGATCAGCCACTCATTCCGAAGGACCCCCGAGGCGGCCTCGACGCGGACTGAGCAGCTGGACGGCGCGCGTGTCGCCGACCTGTCCCCGGCGTCCCTGGGCCGCCCGCTGCGTGAGCTTTGCCCGCCGTCCGCCGCTGCTACAGTGGCCGGTCGCACCGGCGCCATTAGCTCAATTGGCAGAGCAGCTGACTCTTAATCAGCGGGTTCGGGGTTCGAGTCCCTGATGGCGCACGCTTCTGACCTGCACCATGCTCCCAGCCTTCTGTTCGGCGACTGTCGCCGCGGTGCCATCATGGTGACCAGTCACCCCCATAACGCCTTCCCCATCCGCTCTGCCGCGTCCCTTGCCAGCTCGGGTAAGACGTGTTGATACCTGGCTGTCATCGACAACTGAGAGTGTCCGAGGAGTTCCATCACGACCCGGTTATCGACGCCCTGCAGTAACAGCAGAGTCGCCGCGGTGTGCCGCGCATCGTGCAGTCGTGCGTCCCGCACACCCGCGGCTTGAAGCAGCGCCTTCCACGCCCGGTTATCGGCGCGCGGGTCGATGGGCTTCCCGTTCGGCTGAGCGAAGACAAGCCCGTGATCCTTCCATTCGCTGCCTGCCTTAAGACGTCCCTCGAGCTGCGCCGCCCGGTGCGACCTCAGCCCCTCGACGAGTTGCGCCGGCAGAGCAATGCGGCGCCGACCAGCGCGTGACTTCGGCTCCACCATGACGAGCCCCTGCCCTCCGAGTCGCTGTAGCGCTCGACGCACCGTGAGGACGCCGGTGTCGAGGTCCACTGCGTCCCAAGCGAGCCCGAGCGCCTCCCCTTGGCGCAGCCCGAGGCTGAGTGCCACCGACCAGCGCGCGGCGTTCCTGGTGTCTGTCGCCGCGTTAAGGAGTGCCCGTGCCTCCGTAGCGGTGAGCGGTTGGATTTCGGGACGCGTGACGGACGGTGCGTCGACCAGTCCGCAGACGTTGCGGCTCACCTTCCCGCGCTGCATAGCCACCTTCACCGCTCGAGACAGAATGCGGTGGCATTGCAACACAGTCGACGCGGACAGGCCCTCGTTCTTGAGCCCGGCGTAGAACGCCTCAACGTGCTCGGGCTGCAGGCGGTCGAGGCGGTGGTGTCCGAGGGCTGGCGCGATTCTGTGCCTGACCATTCCCCGGTAGCCCTGCAGGGTCTTCGTGCGCACCCTATGTGTGGCGATGTTGTCGAGCCAGTGCTCCAGCCACGCCGCCACGGTCGGCGCCCGCCCAGCGTCGGGCACCACACCCGCGTCTCGCTGAGCCTGCAGGGCACGCAGCTTCCGGGACACTTCGGCGCGAGTCTGCCCGGAGACGTGTCGCCGGTCCCGCCGCCCGCCCGTCTTGAGCCCCATCGACAGCCAGGCGTGGTAGCGCCCGTCATCGCCGCGGGTGATGTCGGTGCCCTCGCCGTTGGAGCGCTTCGTGGTCACTTGGCTTCCGCCCCATGTCCGCTATGCCGGTCGCGTTCCCTCACGTTCCCTGCATCTCCTCAATGAGCGCCCTTCCGTGCGGCGTAAGCCGCCCCGGTCGCCCGCGACCGCTGCGCGTCCACACGGGAGGCTCCTGTCGGCGCGCCCATTCCAGGGACACTCGCAGGGTCTGCGGCGCGATACCGAGTCTGCGGGCGGCGGCCTTCTGCGGAAGCCCGCCCGCGTAGGAGGCGTCGAGCGCAGCCAGGCGCTGCAGGTGTAGTCGAGGGTCTGCCCTTGGTCGACCCCGCTGCTTGCCTGGTCGTTGACCCGCCTCCGTGATTGTTCTGTAGTGCCGCGTAACCCGCGGATCGGGGTGATCGGTTCCGACATATCGCCGAAGGTTGGCCACAGCCTCGGTGTAGGAGCCAAAGAGCCTGCCCATGCGCAGGTTCTTCAGCAGGCGTACTGGCAGTCCTCCGGCGGGCACATTCTCAACCCCCGGCCATAGGTGGTCCGGCCAGTGGTCACAGGAGTCACTGCGCTCCCAGTCGATGTCTGGGTCTTGATCCGCCGGCTCGACGTCGTGCCAGCACGGGGTGGGTTTTAACCGCACCTCGACAGTGACCGGCCATAACTCGCCGGCGACCTCATAGGCCTGCACGCGGGCCATCCACCGTCGGTCCTCGTCGAGTGATACGGGTCGTAGCGTCACCCTCGCCGCCGCCATGTCCGGAGAATAGTCCACCCGGACGGCCTTGGACAAGCATATGTCGACAGATGCTGCTAAATAAGCGTCGGCGGATAGCCGCACCCAGGGGACAGTCGTCAGCCTTGGTTCATGCCCGAGTGCGACCTAGGAGGACACACCGTGGAAACCTCACCCGCCGAGCAACTGCTCTACCGTCCCGAGGCGGCCGCCCACGTCCTCGACGTCGGACGTTCCACTGTCTTCGAGCTCATAGCGGAGGGCCAACTCAACTCCGTAAAGATTGGGCGCTGCCGGCGCATTCCCCACACCGCCCTGGTCGATTACGTGCAGCGCCTTCAGGCTGGGGCCGGGTCCCCCGCAGCGTGACCACAAGAACGGGCTCCGTCGACGTGGCATGCGATCGCGCCAACATCGTGAGCGTTGGCCGCGGCATCGGCACCACCGTCGTACGGCCGGGCGCTGGCCGCGACCAGGAGATCGGCCGGAATGCTGTCCTTGACCGGCACAAGGACGACGGTGCCCGATGAGGGTGCCGAGTGTCTACGCGGGCCCGCCCGGACCACCGCGGGGTGGCCCGATGTTCGCCGTCCGCTCTACCCATGCAGGCTGGGCCAGCGTCACCAAGTTTTGCCGGCGGCGCGGTGCGGCTGAGCGATTCGTCGAGGCCGTCAATGGGCGCGACGGTGCGGCGGCCGTGTACCGCACCACCATCGGCGGGTGGTCGGCGTGAGCGAGCACCTGCAGGCGCTGGCGCTGCTGTGCGAGGCGTTCCCCGGCGGGCGGCTCGAGAGCCCGACCGTTGGCGAGGCCGCGGTTGAGCTGGCCGCACGCGGCTGGGCGGTGTTCCCGACCCGGGACCGGGACAAGCCACCCCGGCCGTCGTGTGCGGAGTGTCGCCGGGAGCCGAGGTGCCGCGGTCCGCACGAGTGTGGGCACGAGCTGTGTCACGGGGTGCTGGACGCCAGCACCGACCTGGAGCGGGTGGTGGACTGGTTCACCCGCTTTCCGGCCGCGAACCTGGGCGCCCGGGTGCCGACCGGGCTGGTCGTGCTCGACATCGACCCCCGCCACGGTGGTGACGACCAGCTGGCCGCGCTGGTCGCCGAGCACGGGCAGCTTCCGGCGACGCTAAGCGTCCGCACCGGGTCCGGTGGTTGGCACTACTACATGCGGGCCTCGGTCGCGGCAACGCAGGCGCGGTTGCCGGCCGGGGTGGAGCTGAAGACCCCGCGCGGCTACTGCATCATGCCGCCATCGGTGCACCCTGCCACCGGTCAGCCGTACGAGTGGCACGAGGTGGTCGAGCCGGCACGGATGCCGCGGTGGCTGGTCGCGCTGACCACCGCGCAGCTACCCGTTCCCCGGACCGCGCACGCCAGGGCAAGCGTCGCGGTGTTCGGGGCCACGACGGGCGGCGGCAGCGTCGCGGGCACCTACAGCGCCTCCACCAGCTGGGCCGAGGTCCTCGCACCGCACGTCTGGCGGTGCCTCGACACCGACCCCGACAG
>JALYQN010000481.1 GCA_030855835.1 Actinomycetota bacterium
GAGGGTGCCTTCCTGTCCGTCATCGGGTCTGCGGGCAACGGATCTCAAAGCGAAGGTGTGGTGGCATGAGTCTCCGTACGACCTTCGCGGTGGCGCGGCGCGTGCTCACCCAGCTGCGCCGCGACCACCGCACCGTCGCGATGCTGCTCGTGGTGCCTTGCGTGCTTCTCACCTTGCTGTGGTGGATGTTCGACGGCGAGGAGGCCGCGTTCGCCCGGTTCGGTCCTCCGCTGCTGGCCCTGTTCCCCTTCATCGTGATGTTCCTGGTGACTTCGGTGACCACCCTGCGCGAACGGTCGTCCGGGACGCTCGAGCGGTTGCTGACCACGCCGATGGGCAAGGGAGACCTGCTGGCCGGTTACGCCGTCGCCTTCGGCGGCGTCGCGGTCGTCCAGGCCGGTCTCGCGGTCGGCCTGGCGGTCGGCCCGCTCGGGCTCGACGTGAACGGCCAGGTCTGGGTGCTCGCGGTGGTGGCGGTGCTGGACGCCGTGCTGGGCTGTGCGTTCGGGTTGCTCGTCTCGGCTTTTGCCGAGACCGAGTTCCAGGCGGTGCAGTTCATGCCTGCGGTGGTGCTGCCTCAGGTGCTGTTGTGCGGGCTGTTCGTTCCTCGGGACCTGATGCCCGACGTGCTGGCCGCTGTCTCGGACGCGCTGCCGCTGTCGTATGCGGTTGACGCCATGCAGCAGGTGCAGAGGGCCAGCGGGTGGACCGGCGACCTGAGCCTCGACGTGGCAGTCGTCGCCGGCAGTGCGCTGGCCGCCCTCGCGGTAGGTACGGGCACGCTTCGCCGCCGCACCGCCTGACCCACCGCCGGGAGGTTCCCGGGCTCGGTGACCCCGCACCCACGATCGGAGGCGCGCGGGATCGGGGAGGATGGGACCGTCCAGCCCGGTCGAGGAGGAGCCATGGGTCTTGTCGCGGTGCTCGGTGCCGGCGTGATGGGGGAGACGGTCGTCTCTGGTTTGCTCCGCGCCGGTCGCCAGCCGGACGAGCTGATGTTGAGCGAGCGGCGACCCGAGCGGGCGACCGAGCTGTGCGAACGTTATGGCGTCGAGGTGATCAGCAACGTCGAGGCCGCTGCCAAGGCCGACACCCTGCTGCTCGTGGTCAAGCCGCAGGACATGGCCGACCTGCTCGACGAGATCGCCCCACACCTGTCCGGCGCCACGCTTGTCGTCTCGCTCGCTGCCGGCATCACGACGGGTTTCGTAGAGGCGCGCCTGCCGAGCGACACCCCGGTCGTCCGGGTGATGCCGAACACTCCCGCGCTCGTCGACGAGGGCATGTCCGCAATCTCGCGCGGGGCGCACTGTGACGAGGACCACCTGCTCGAGGCCGAGCAGCTGTTGTCGGCAACCGGCCGGGTGCTGCGGGTGCCGGAGAAGCAGCAGGACGCCGTCACCGCAATCAGCGGGTCCGGGCCGGCGTACCTGTTCTTCGTCGTCGAGTCGATGATCGAAGCCGGGGTGCACCTCGGGCTGCCCCGCACGACCGCCAGCGAGCTCGTGGTCCAGACCGTGGTCGGCTCGGCCAAGCTGCTGCGGGAGACCGGTGAGCACCCGACCGTGCTGCGTGAGCAAGTGACCTCGCCCGGAGGCACCACCGCCGCGGCGGTACGCAAGCTCGAGGACCACAAGGTGCGCGCGGCCTTCCTCACCGCGATGGAGGCCGCCCGGGACCGGTCCCGGGACCTGTCCGCCGGGTAGGGTCCGCGCATGTCCGCGTCGGATGTCGAGCCGGAGTCCGGCTGCCACGCCTGCTCGGTTTTCGCCGACACCATGACCGCGTACGACTTCGGGCCGGCACACCCGATGGCACCTGTGCGCATCGACCTGACGATGCGCCTTGCCCGCGCACTGGGCGTGCTCGGCGACAACGGCACCGGACAGCTCTCGCAGGTCGAGACCCCGGCGGTTGACGACGACCTGCTGCTGCTCGTGCACGAGCCGGCCTATGTCGACGCGGTCAAGCGGGTCAGCGCCGATCCCGGCCAGCACGATCTCTCGCGCGGGCTGGGCACCCCCGACAACCCCACCTTCGCCGGCATGCACGAGGCCAGCGCCCGCGTGGTCTCTGCAACCGCCGAGGCGGCCCGCCAGGTCTGGAGCGGTGTCCGGCTGCACGCGGCGAGCATCGCCGGTGGGTTGCACCACGCCATGCCCGGCCTGGCCAGCGGCTTCTGCGTCTACAACGACCCGGCGGTGGCGATCGCGTGGTTGCTGCAGCAGGGCGCCACCAGGGTCGCCTACGTCGACGTCGACGTGCACCACGGTGACGGGGTGCAGCACGTGTTCTACCACGACACCCGCGTGCTCACGGTCAGCCTGCACGAGACCCCGCAGACGCTGTTTCCCGGCACCGGCGCACCGGACGAGATAGGTGGTCGTGGCGCAGAGGGCAGCGCGGTCAACGTGGCACTGCCGCCCGGCACGTCCGACGACGGCTGGCTTCGGGCGTTCCATGCCGTCGTCCCGGACGTGCTGCGTGCATTCGGGCCGCAGGTCCTTGTCACCCAGCACGGCTGCGACGGTCACAAGTCCGACCCGCTGGCGCACTTGATGCTCAGCGTCGACGGGCAACGGGCGTCGTACATCGCACTGCACGAGCTGGCACACGAGCTGTGCGAGGGCCTGTGGGTCGCCACCGGCGGCGGTGGCTACTCGGTCACAGATGTCGTGCCGCGCGCATGGACGCACCTGCTGGCGATCGTCGCCGGCCAACCGCTGGAGGCAGCGGTGCCGGTCCCCGAGCCGTGGCAGCGCCATGTGCGGGACTCCACCGGCGCGGTCGCCCCAAGCCGCATGACCGACGGGCAGGAACCGACTTACCGGGACTGGGGCGGCGGCTATGATCCTGGATCCTGGCTTGACCGATCGGTACACGCCACCCGGGTTGCCGCCTTCCCCGCGATGGGCCTCGACCCGCACCAGTGAAGGCTCCGTGTCCCCCGATCAGGTGTCGCCGCACCGGCTGTCCGACGTGTCTCGGCGCCCGATGGTCGGGCGTGATCAGCCGATCGGTCGGACAACTCGTGCACCATCCCGGTTGTGCTATCCCACCCGTACCGGCACGCACTAACCTCCCGGTCAAGCACGTAACGTCTGGTCTTTGGCGGGAAGCCGGAGAGCGTCCCGTGCAGGAAGTGCGGTACGCCATGGCTGGGTCCAACAAGGACGAAGTGTCCCTGTCTGAGGTCCGGTTCCTCACCGTGGCCGAGGTCGCCTCGCGCATCCGAGTCTCCAAGATGACCGTCTACCGCCTGGTGCACTCGGGCGACCTCGAGGCCGTTCGGGTCGGTCGCTCGTTCCGTGTCCCCGAGTCCGCCGTCGACGATTACCTGCGCAAGTCGTACTTCCAGGCCGGCTAGGCCGGGCGGTCAGCAGGCCCGGCACAAAGATGTCGGGACAGTGCGGTGGCACAGGCGACGCCGGATGTCTCGAGATGCCGGACGGTGTGGTGGCTCTGGCAGCCGACAGGTCGGAAGATCCGTCTGGGCGCCGCCCGGGCCGCACGCATCTTCCGACGGTGTGGTGGCTTGGGCAGCCGACAGGTCGGAAGATCCGTCTGGGCGTCGTCTGGGCCGCCTGCGCCGCCTGCGCCGCACGCATCTTCCGACGGTGTGGTGGCTCTGGCAGCCGACAGGTCGGAAGATCCGTCTGGAACGCCGCCCGGGCCGCCTGCGCCGCCTGCGCCGCCCGCGCCGCACGCATCTTCCGACGGTGTGGTGGCTTGGGCAGCCGACAGGTCGGAAGATCCGTCTGGGCGCCGCCCGGGCCGCACGCATCCTCGGTCAGGCCAAGGTTGGCCGGGCGACTACTGTTGGGCGGTCGCCGGCTGCCAGGCAGCGGCATTCGGTCCGTCGAGAGGACACCGTGGGTTCTGTCATCAAGAAGCGTCGCAAGCGGATGGCGAAGAAGAAGCACCGCAAGCTGCTGAAGAAGACTCGCATCCAGCGGCGCCGCGCCGGCAAGTGACATGGGCCGCGTCGTCCTCGTCACCGGCGTCGCCGACCAGCTGGCCGCGGAGGTCGCTCGCGCCCTGAGCGCCGACCCGAGGGTCGACCGGGTCGTCGGCGTCGACATGGCCCCCACGCATGGTGACCTCGGTGCCGTGCGGGTCGTCCGTGCCGACATCCGGCACCCGGTGATCGCCGACCTGCTGGCCGCCGAGGGTGTCGACACGGTGCTGCACATGGATGTCCGCGCCGCCTCCAGCAGGACCGGTGGGCGCAGCGCCAGCAAGGAGACCTACGTCATCGGCACCATGCAGCTGCTGGCCGCCTGCCAGCGGGCGGTCGCCGTCCGTCGGCTGGTGCTGATGTCGTCGACGGCCGTGTACGGCGCCTCGCCACGGTCCCCGGCGATGTTCAGCGAGGAGTCCGCGCCCGAGGGCCTACAGCGTTCGGGGTACGCCAAGGACTGCGCCGAGGTGGAGGGCTACGTCCGGGGATTCGGTCGCCGTCGCCCCGACGTGTCGCTGGCCGTGCTGCGCTGTGCCGACGTGCTGGCCGGAGACCTGCCGTCGGCGCTGGCGCGCTACCTGCGGCTGCCGGCGATCCCGACTGTCCTCGGGTTCGACCCGCGGCTGCAGCTGCTGCACCGTGACGACGCTCTCCAGGTGCTGCACCGCGCGGCCGTGCACGGCGCTGCCGGCACCTTCAGCGTCGCCGGAGATGGTGTGCTGACGCTGTCGCAGCTGGTCCGGCGACTCGGGCGTCCGGCCCTCCCGGTACCCGGGTTCGGGGTGGAGGTTGTCGGCCGGGCCCTGCGGCGTACGAGCGGCATCGACCTGTCCGCTGACCAGGTGGCTCTGCTGACCTACGGTCGGGTCGTCGACACCACCGCCCTGCGCGAGACGTTCGGCTACCAGCCGCGGTGGAGCACCGCCCAGACGCTCGACGACTTCGCCGCGACCACCGGTCCCGGGCCGCTGAGTCCCGAGCGGCTGCGCCGGGTGGAGCGCGGACTTGTGACGGGGCTGGCCGGGAG
>JALYQN010000510.1 GCA_030855835.1 Actinomycetota bacterium
TCGAACCAGTGACCTCTTCGGTGTGAACGAAGCGCGCTACCACTGCGCCAATCGCCCTTGCACGGCAATCCCTCCGAGCGGCGGCAACTGTACCTCAGGCAGAAGCAGGGCTGGTGGGTTACTCGCCGCCGACGAGGACAGGGGTGGCTTCCCGGATGCGCAGGTTCACCGGCCAGCCGGCGGCGGGGACGGTGTCGGAAATGGTGCGCCACGGGCCGCCGTCAACCCGGTACCGCACCTCGTAGGCGGTGTCGACCCGCGGCGTGACGCTCACGTGGGCGTCGGTGTAGGTGTGCGTGATGTCGGGGGCCGGGTACGGCGCGCCCGGCGAAGTCGTGGAGACCGACGTGCCGTCGCCGAAGCGCCAGGCGTAGCCGACCGGTTCCGCGGTCACGTCCACGTTGAAGCCGAGGAGCACCAGGCTGCGGGACCAGTCCGGAGGCTCGGCGTAGAAGATGGTGTCCAGGTGCACCAGCGTCTGATCGGCCGGTTGCACTTGCACCGTTAGCCGTGGCAACCCCAACCGGCGGACCGCTTGCAGGACCACCGCGTCGGTCACCTGTGGTTGCGGGTCGGCCGCCGGCTCCGCAGGCTGGAACGAGTGGCACTCGGTCGCGATGATCTCCCAGTCCGCTCCCGGCGTCGGCTGCCCGGCCTGGTCGGTCAGCTGCCGCGCCCACAGGTTCCACTGCAACTCGCCTGGGCCTGCGCAGATCGTTGCAGCCCCACACAATTCGTTCTGCCCTTCCGGATGATTGTCGAAGCAGGCAAGTACCCACTCGTAGTCGAGTGTTGGCTCCGAAGTGGCTTGAATTGTCCCACCGCTATTGTTCGGATCTGACTCGACGACGCCTTCCTCGCTTATCACTCCACCTGTCCACACTCCCGGGTTATAACTATTTTCTCCGGGCTCCACCGATACTCCTCCGTCTGCCAAGGCAGGCGAACTGCTACTGGCAATCAGCACAACGAGTAATACCGCGAGCAGCCATCCCTCGCGACGCATCAGGTCACTTCGAATCGAGTTACACGCCACGTCATGCTCTCGCCCTCCACATCAATGGCGAACGACAAACGCTCGGCTGGTGCAACCGACACCGACTCTGACGCGGACTGCTTCAGTCGAGTAGGTGCCGCGCGAACGACCAGTGCCAAGGAAAGTGTCGTTCCGTCGGAGAAGGTCGCTCCGAGCCTGCGGATAGTCAGCCCCTTAGAGTGAAGAAATCCGCCGTCGTCCCAGGTCGAATGGAACAGGTTCGAGTAGTCGGTACAGAGTGTGCACGCTCCTGTAGCAACGCGGTCAAAGGTCCTGGTATCGCCGGTAAGTGATGCGTAGTTGAGCAAGTCGATGTAGTACTCCACGAACGCCTTCGCCGAGCGCACCGAGTCACCCCGAGCCGCGGCTGGCAGCAACGGCTCCTGCGGCTCGGACGTCCCAGCCGACGGCCCCTGCACCGGCTCGGTGCTGTCACCCGGCACCGACGGCGTCGACGCGGCCGGGGTGACCGAGGCGGCCGGCTGGTCAGGGTCGCCGGAGCAGGCCGCCACACTCAGGGAGCCGAGCCAGCCGATCCCTACCGCCGTACCTGTGACCAGCGCCCGCCGGCGCCGGGAGTGTCGGCTCACCCGCGACCACCTCCGCTCGGGAGTCCCGCACCCTAACCCGCACCGCAACCAGGCAGAACCCCGCAAACCGGACCTGTGGACAACCGGGTCGGCCACTGTGATCGTCCACAGTCTCGGGAGTCCCATCGGCATCTGCTGCCCCAGACGCCAGCGTGCGTCTGGCCCGCCGAACGGAGGGGGTTTCGTAGTGTGATCCACGTCACATTTACGGGCCGTCTGAGGCTTGAATCACCGCCCGAGTGGGGACACTTCGGGTACACCTAACCCAGGGTGATCACGTCGTCCTTGCCTGTCAGAGCAGTCTGCGAGTCCACCGTGCAGACCCCTCCACCTTCCCTGACAATGACGTGGGGAACCTGCCCAACGCCGTCCCGCGCTCTGGCACCCGCGGCCCTGGAGGACAACAGATGCAGTATCAATCGTCGACCGTCAACGCTGTTGTCGACTTCGACCTGCTCGACGACAAGGGGTGCACCAGTCCGGTACAGGCCGAGCTGCGATACGACGCGGCCGACCCGTTCGCCATCTGCGGTGACTTCTGCCTCGGCGGCCACGTGGTGCGTTGGGTGTTCGCCCGGGCGCTGCTCCGCACCGGCCTGTACGAGCCCACCGGCGCCGGCGACGTGCGCGTACGCCCCTCGCTCGACCACGCCGGTCGCGCGGTCGTGCTCATCGAGCTGTCGTCACCGGACGGCTCGGCCGCGATGCGCGCACCGGCCAACGAGGTGGCGTGGTTCCTGCGCCGCACCGAGGGTGTGGTGCCCAACGGCTGCGAGAGCGCCCACGTCGACCTCGACGGTGCCCTCGTCCGACTACTCGAAGATCACACCCCCTGACCGGACCACTCCCCCGCATCAGTCAGGGGTCGATGTCGGCAGCGGCGCGCTCCGACCACACCGTCATCACTTGGGCCGTGACCGGGCCGGGAGCTTCGAGGTCGCGCTGATCGCAGCGGTGCACCGCCTGCACATCACGGGTGGTGCTGGCCAGGAACACCTCGTCGGCGTCCACCAGCACCTCGATCGGGGCGTCGCGCTCGACGACGTCGCACCACGCCAGCACCAACGCCCGGGTCACCCCGGCCAGGCAGCCGCTGTCCAGCGTGGGCGTCACCACCTCGCCGTCGAGCACGTACAGGATGTTCGAGCCGGTGCCCTCGCACAGGTCGCCCACGGTGTTGGCGAAGATGGCCTCGGACCCCCCGGACTGCTTGGCCCGCGCCAGCGCGACGACGTTCTCGGCGTACGAGGTGGTCTTGAGCCCGCTGAGCGCCCCGCGCTCGTTGCGGGGCCACGGCACCGTGGCGACCGCGGTCGTCGGCGGCCAGTCCCCGAGGGGTGCGCTGACGATCGCCACCGTCGGACCGGAGTCGCCACGTTCGGAGCCGAGCGGCGCCGGCCCGCCGGTCACCGTGAGGCGCACCCGCAGGTCTCCCGGCTGACCCTCGAGCACGGCCGCCACCCCCTCCCGCAGCCAGGACTCGTCGGGCGGCGTCAGGCCCAGACCGGTGAGCGAGCCGGCCATCCGGCGCAGGTGCCGGGTCAGCGCGAACGGCTGGCCGCCGGTCGCCTTGATGGTCTCGAAGGCACCGTCGCCGACAG
>JALYQN010000033.1 GCA_030855835.1 Actinomycetota bacterium
GCCGAGTCCTGCGGCGATGTCGCCGGCGGTGTCGTCCCCGTACGAGGTGGACGACCTGGCCCCGACCACCGCCACTGCCTGGCGGCACAGTCGCTCCAGGACATTGTCGCCGCGCACCCACAGGCCGTACGGCACCCCACCGCGCCGGTGCAGGGTGCCGGCGTGTGCCAACCCGCCGAGGCCGGCGGGCCACTCCTCATCACCCGGGCAGAGCCAACGCAATCCTGACGCGGCACCGGCTGCGAGCACCGCGGCCGCCGTCGCGGTGGGATCCGGATCGGTCACGGGGCGGACGTCCGGCACCGGTCGACCCGCCGACAGCGCCCGCACCGCCTCAGAAGCGCCGACCTGCTCGACCAGCCGGGCCACTGCGGGCATGCCCGGCTCGACGCTGACCGCCAGCCACGCCCGAGCAGACCTGGTGTCGAGCACACCATTGTCCACCGTCACATCTCCGCCTGCTCGACCTCAGCCTGCGACGCCAGCCGCGGCTTCGGAGCCAGCGACCCTGACAGCGGCGCACCGTTGCGCAGCGCCAGCGCGGCCGCCACCTCGTCAGCACCGGGCGCCGGACGTCCGGACAGATCGGCAACAGTCCAGGCCAGCCGCATGATGCGGTCCATGCCTCGGGCGCTCACCCGCCCCCGGTGCCGGCCCTCGTGCAGCGCGGTGGTGATCTCCGGCGCCAGCGGCCACCAGCGACGCAGCTCGCCACCGGGGACGTCGGCGTTGCGTCGCCAAGGGGTGCCGGCGTAGCGGGCCCGTTGGCGGTCGCGTGCCTCCGCCACCCGGCCGGCCACCACCGCGGTCGGCTCGGGCCGGGACAGCTGGTCGAGCACCTGGTGACGCGCGACCGCCTGCAGGACCCGGTGCACGTCGACCCGGTCCCGGATCGGGCCTGACAGCCGGTCCGCATAGCGCCGGCGCACAGCGGGCGGGCAGCTGCAGTCTGAGCCTTCCAACCCGCACGGGCAGGGGTTCATCGCCAGCACCAGCTGGAAGCGGGCAGGGAACCACGCGGTCCGGTTCGCCCGGTTTATCGTCACCTGCCCGCTCTCCAGCGACTGCCGCAGCGCCTCGATGACGTTCGCGTTGAATTCGGGGGCCTCGTCGAGAAAGAGCACCCCGCGGTGAGCCATGCTCGCGGCGCCCGGCCGGATCGTCCTGCTTCCCCCGCCCACGATGCTCACCATGCTGGCGCTGTGGTGCGGGTCGACGAACGGTGGGCGCCGCACCAGAGGGTCGTCGGGTGTCAGCACGCCTGCCACCGAGTGCACGGCGCTGACCTCGAGGCAGTGGTCGGGGTCGAGGTCGGGCAGCAGCCCTGGAAGGCGCTCGGCCAGCATCGTCTTGCCCGCTCCAGGAGGCCCGGTGAGCAGCAGGTGGTGGCCGCCGGCGGCGGTCGCCTCGAGCGCGAAGCGCGCGTCGTCCTGCCCGAGGACGTCACGCAGGTCGAGCCCGGCGGTCCGGTCCTCACCCCGCCAGGCCAGATCACCGACGTGCTGCAGCGCCTCGACCGGCGGGTCGTCGGGGGGATCCGCATCGGTCAGCAGCGCCACAACGTGGCCGAGCGACCGGGCGGCGACCACCCGCACTCCCGCCACCTGTTGGGCCTCGACCGCGTTGGCCTCCGGGACCAGCACCCGAGAGAGCCCGGCCCGCGAGGCAGCAAGCGTGGCCGGCAGGACCCCCGGCACAGCGCGCAGCCGCCCGTCGAGGGCCAGCTCGCCCAGCAGCACCGCGTCCTGCAGGGCGTCCGACGGCACCACTCCGGCCGCGGCCAGCACGGCGACCGCGATCGCGAGGTCGTAGTGCGCCCCGGCCTTGGGCAGCGAGGCGGGCGATAGGCCGATGGTGACCTTGCGGGCTGGCCAGGCGCAGCCGCTGTTGACCACTGCGGCCCGGCAGCGGTCCCGCGCCTCGCCCAACGACGCGTCCACCGATCCCACCAGGCAGGTGCCCGGCAGGCCGGCGGTGATGTCGGCCTCGACCTCCACCACGTGACCTCGAACCCCGTCGATGCACACCGACCGGGTCCGCGCCAGCACCATCAGCAGACCCCGATCAGGTGCTCGACCACCGGAGAGCCTGAGCGCGGCACCACGACGGAAACCACGTCGATACGGATCTCTGCCGGGGTCACCGGATGCTCGGTGAGCCAGCGAGCCGCCAGCTTGCGCAGCCTGGCAGCCTTGCGCCAGGTCACCGCCTCGGCGGGCGTGCCGAAACCCGCGCCACGCCGGGTCTTGACCTCGCACACCACCAGCGCATCCCGTCCCGCACAACCAGGTCGATCTCGCCGAGGTCGCACTGCCAGTTGCGGTCCAGGATCGCCATCCCCCGTACCGCCAGGTATCGGGCGGCCAGGTCCTCACCGAACGCGCCGACCGCGCCCCGGACCGTGCTCGCCGGGTTCCTCGTCGTACCCATACCCCACCTCCGCCGACACCCTGGCCGGTCGGCGCGGCCGCTGGCGGGTTCGGCCGGCCGGCCTGTGGAAGGCGAGCCGGTGCAGCTGCCCGGGTCAGGGACCGGGTACGTCGGGCACGCCGGGAACCTTCAGGTCGCTGGCGGAGAGCTCCTCGACGTTGACGTCCTTGAATGTCAGCACCTTGACCTTCTTGGCGAACCGGGCCGGTCGGTAGACGTCCCACACCCAGGCGTCGGCCATCGTCACCTCGAAGTAGGAGTCCCCGGCCTCGGCCCGCACCGTCACGTCGACGGAGTTGCAGAGGTAGAACCGCCGGTCTGTCTCCACCACGTAGGTGAAGATGCCCACCACATCGCGGTACTCGCGATACAGCGCGAGTTCCATCTCGGCCTCGTACTGCTCCAGGTCCTCGGTGCTCATTGGTGGCTCACCGGGTCAGCTTCAGCTGTTCGGCGGTGCGCACGTTCACGAACCGGCGGCGATGCTCGGGGCAGGGGCCGTGCTCGACGAGGGTGGCCTCGTGCTCAGTTGTGCAATAGCCCTTGTGCAGGTCGAAGCCGTAGCTCGGGAACAGCCGGTGCATCTCGGCCATGACCCGGTCCCTGGTCACCTTTGCGATCACCGAGGCGGCAGCGATGCAGGCCGCTACCCGGTCGCCCTTCCAGACCGACAGGCCAGGTACGCCGAGTCCGTCGACGCCGAACCCGTCGGTCAGCACGTAGGCCGGTCGTACGCTCAGCCGCGCCAGCGCTCGCCGCAGCGCCTCGACATTGGCGACGTGCATGCCCAGCTCGTCACAGGTGCCGGCCGACAGCTGCACCACAGACCAGGCATCGGCGCGGTCCACCACCTCTCGGTAGCAGCGCTCCCGCCGTGGCGGGGTGAGCAGCTTCGAGTCGGCGAGCCCGGGCACCACCCCGCGC
>JALYQN010000232.1 GCA_030855835.1 Actinomycetota bacterium
AGCCGAAGTTGAGGCAGTCGCTCACCGCCAGCGGTCGCGCGCCGACTGCGGCGACGTTGCGGTATGCCTCGGTGAGGGCCAGCTGTGCGCCGGCGTACGGGTCCAGGCAGCAGAACCGTCCGTTGCAGTCGGTTGCGAGCGCGACCCCGAGCCCGGTCTGCTCGTCCACCCGAACCACCCCCGCATCCGCGGGCTGCGCGAGCACCGTGTTGCCCCTTACGTAGCGGTCGTACTGGTCGGTGACCCATGACTTGTCGGCCAGGTCCGGCGCCGCGACCATCTCCAGCACAGCTGCACGCAGCTCAGCCGGAGTGCCCGGTCGTGACAGCCGCTCGGCCGCGTCAGCCTGCAGCGCGTCCTGCCCGGCGGGTCGGGCGTACGGGCGCCGGTAGCGCGGCCCCTCATGCGCCACCGCGCGCGGCGGGACGTCCACCACCGTCTCGCCGTGCCAGTCGACGACCAGCCGGCCGCCGCCGGCTCGCTCGTCGGCCGACACCGCGGTGACCTCACCCACCACGTGCGCATCGACGTCCCAGCGGGCGCAGACCGCGAGGAAGCGGGCGACGTGGCGAGGCTCGACGACCGCCATCATCCGCTCCTGGCTCTCGCTCATGAGGATCTCCTCGGGCGCAAGGGACGCGTCCCGCAGTGGCACCCGGTCGAGCCACACGTGCATGCCGCCGTCACCGGCACTGGCCAGCTCTGAGGTGGCACACGACAGACCCGCGCCGCCGAGGTCCTGGATGCCGCAGACGAGCCCCTCGGCGAACAGCTCGAGCGTGGCTTCGATCAGCAGCTTCTCCATGAACGGGTCCCCGACCTGCACGCTGGGCCGGCGCTTGTGCTGGCCGGGGCCGGCTGCGTCAGCGCCGCCCACACCGGAAGCGTCGAAGGTCTCGCTGGCCAGCACGGAGACTCCTCCGATGCCGTCGCCACCGGTCCGGGCGCCGTACAGCAGCACCTGGTTCCCGGCCCCGCTGGCGTTCGCCAGGTGGAGGTCGTCGTGCCGCATGACGCCGAGGCACAGCGCGTTGACCAGCGGGTTGCCGGCGTACGTCTCGTCGAAGACCACCTCGCCGCCGATCGTCGGCAGCCCGAGGCAGTTGGCGTAGCCGCCGATCCCCGCCACCACGCCCGGCAGCACCCGGGCAGTGTCCGGCGCGTCCAGCGGGCCGAACCGCAACGAGTCCAGCACCGCCACCGGCCGCGCCCCCATGGCGAGGATGTCGCGGACGATGCCGCCGACGCCGGTCGCGGCGCCCTGATAAGGCTCGACGTAGCTCGGGTGGTTGTGCGACTCGACCTTGAAGCACACCGCGTAGCCCTGGCCGATGTCGACGACGCCGGCGTTGTCGCCCATGCCGGCCAGCAGCTTTCCCACCGCGGTCTCGGCGGGCAGTTCGGCGAACCGGCTGAGGTGCACCTTGGACGACTTGTACGAGCAGTGCTCGGACCACATCACGGAGAACATGGCCAGCTCGGAGCCGGTCGGGCGCCGCCCGAGGATGTCACGGATGCGGGCGTACTCCTCGGCGCGCAGACCGAGCTCGGCCCACGGCTGCGGCTGGTCGGATGTGGCGGCGGCGCGGTCGACGGTGTCGACCTGGCTGTCACTCATCGGCCAGGAGCCTACCGACGCCCGCTGGAGCGGCCGAGCCGGTAGAGCACGTGCTGGCGCAGCGGGTTGCCCTCCGGCACCGCGGGGTGGTCGAAGTCGTCGGCCGGATCGCGGGTCATGCCAAGGCGCTCCATCACCGCGCGTGACCGCGCGTTGGTCACCGCGGTCATGGACACGACCTCGTCGAGACCGGCGAGGTGGAAGCCGTACACCACCGCTGCCCGGGCCGCCTCGGTCGCGTACCCGCGGCCCCACGCGGCGCGGGCCAGCCGCCAGCCGACCTCGACCTTGCCGGCGTGTGGGTTGCCGGCCGGCAGCCGCCAGATGCCGGTGAAGCCGACGAACGGGGCGCCGTCGCGTACCTGCAGTGCCCACAGCCCGAACCCGGCGGCGGCGAATCCGGCCTCGATGCGATCGACGAACGCGTCGCACTCCGCGCGGGTCTGCGGCGCGACGAAGTAACGCATCACCTCCGGGTCGGCGCACAACGCCGCGAACGGGTCCCGGTCGGCCTCGGTCCAGCGGCGCAGCAGGAGCCTGCCGGTTCGCAGAGCCGGACCGGGCTCGACCTCGACCACCGGCCCACCGTACGGAGTCGGGGTCGGGTCGGCGTGCCTCGTACAGTCGCGGCCGTGGTGGTCGTCCTCGCGCTCGCCTCTGCCTTGGCGTATGGGCTGTCGGACTTCGCCGGCGGGCTGCTGTCCAAGAAGGCGAGCCCGTGGGCGGTCGCGGTGGTGGCACAGGCCACCGCGATGGTGCTGACGTTCCTGGTGGCCATCGGGTGGTGGCGTGACCCGACGGCAACCGACTGGGCCTGGGGCGCGGTGTCCGGGATCGGCGGGGGCGCCGGTGCTGCCTTCCTCTACCGCGGTCTGGGGGCCGGCTCGATGAGCGTGGTCGCCCCGGTGTCGGCAGTGGGCGCTGCCCTGCTTCCGGCTGCGGTCGCAGCTGCGACCGGCGAGCGCCCGAGCGCGCTGACCTGGGTGGGCGTGGGCTGCGCGCTCCCGGCGATCTGGCTGGTCTCGTGGGTCAGCGACGGCCCGGATGTCCCTCGGCGGGCCCGGGCTGCGGAGCTCACCGACGGGTTGCTCGCGGGGCTCGGTTTCGGGCTGCTGTTCACCGCGCTGGGGCAGGTGCCCGAGTCCGCCGGGCTGGGCCCGCTGGGGATGTCGTATGGCGTGGCGGTGCTGGTCACGCTCGTGTTGGCCGTCCTGGTCGGCGCCGAGTGGGTGCCCAGGGACCGGGTCCTCGTCCGGGCCCCGGTGATCGGGGTGCTGGGCACTGCGGCGACCGCGTTCTTCCTGCTCGCCACCCAAGCCGGACTGTTGACCGTGGCCGCGGTGCTGTCGTCGCTGTACCCGGCAAGCACCGTCCTGCTCGCCGCCGTGGTGCTGCACGAGCGGATCGGGCGGGCTCAGGGGGTCGGGCTGGCGCTGGCGCTGCTGGCAGTCACGCTCGTGGCCGCCGGCTGAGCGACCCTCCCCGGCAGGGAGGCGAAGAACCCGAGGCCGTCGATGCCCGGGCCGCACAGCGCGTCGACGGCGTGCTCGGGGTGCGGCATCAGGCCGACCACGGTGCCGGGCTCGTTGCAGATGCCGGCGATGTCACGGAGTGAGCCGTTCGGGTTCCCACCGAGATAGCGCGCGACGACCCGGCCGTCGCCCTCCAGCCGGTCGAGGGTGGTCTTGTCGGCCACATACCCGCCCTCGCCGTTCTTCAGCGGTAGCACGATCTCCTGCCCGTCGCCGTACGCCGCCGTCCACGCCGTGGAGGCGTTGTCGACGCGCACCCGCTGGTCGCGGCAGACGAAGCGCTGGTGGTGATTGCGCACGAGCGCGCCCGGCAGCAGGTGGGCCTCGCACAGGATCTGGAACCCGTTGCAGATGCCCAGCACCGGCATGCCTTCGCGCGCGGCCGCCAGCACCTCGGTCATGACCGGCGCGAAGCGGGCGATGGCCCCGCACCGCAGGTAGTCGCCGTACGAGAAGCCGCCCGGCAGCACGACGGCGTCGACCCCGCGCAGGTCGTGATCGTCGTGCCACAGCGGCACCGCCTCGAGCCCCGCCGCCCGGATCGCCCGTGCCGCGTCCACGTCGTCCAGCGATCCCGGGAAGGTGACGACCCCGACCCTCACGCTTCCGCCTCGCCGTCGATGCGTACGGAGAAGTCCTCGATCACCGGGTTGGACAGCAGTGTGGCCGCCATCGCGCGCACCTGCTCGAGCCGCTCCGGGGTGACCGCGCCGTCGAGCTCGAGCTCGAAGCGCTTGCCCTGACGGACGCCGACCACGCCGTCGAAGCCGAGCCGGGGCAGCGCGCCGTGCACGGCCTTGCCCTGCGGGTCGAGGATCTCGGGCTTGAGCATCACGTCGACGACGACGCGGGCCATGTGCACTCCTTCCGCCGCGTAGCCTCATGCGACGCGCCCGAGAATAGGCCACAAGATCGACGACGTTGTGCGAGCGCCGGCAGCCGCGCTCGGCGTCAGGTCAGCTCGCGTTTGAGAATCTTGCCGGTCGCGGTCATCGGCAGCGAGTCGCGGAACTCGACGCTACGGGGGTACTTGTAGCCGGCCATCTGCTGCTCGGCCCAGGCGACCAGCTCGTCCTCGGTAGTGCCGTCGCCCTCGGTACGGATGACGTACGCCCTGATCTCCTCGCCGTGCTCCTCGTGCGGAACCCCGACCACGGCGGCAAGCGACACAGCCGCGTGCGTCATCAGGACCTCCTCGACCTCGCGCGGGTACACGTTGAAGCCGCCGCGGATGATCATGTCCTTGGACCGGTCCACGATGTAGTAGAAGCCGTCACCGTCGCGCCGGCCCAGGTCACCGCTGCGGAACCAGCCGTCGCGCATCACCGCGTCGGTGTCCTCGGGCCGGTTGTAGTAGCCCTTCATGATGTTGTAGCCGCGGATGGCGATCTCGCCGATCTCGTCGTCGCCCTTGACCTCGTTCCAGTCGGCATCGATGAGCTTGCACTCGACACCCCAGATCGGTTTGCCGATCGAGCCCGGCACCGGCTCCACCCCGATCGGCTGGAACGTCGCGACCGGAGCGGTCTCCGACAGGCCGTACCCCTCCTGCATGGTGACGTGGAACCGCTTGCCGAAGTCGCGGATGATCTCGACCGGTAGCGACTCCCCACCCGTGGCGGCGACTCGCAGGTTGGCGGCGATCCTGTCCACGTCGGTCGAGTCCTGCAATGCCCCGAGCAGGCCCCAGTAA